>JAOPZG010000522.1 GCA_025964215.1 Conexibacter sp. | reverse complement strand
TAGCCGAGCTCGGCGAGCCCGGCGCGGACCGCGGCGTCGCGCGCCGCGGCCTCGTCGTCGGTCCAGCGCCAGGCGACCGGCGCCTCGAGGGCGAACGCGGGGCGGCGGTGGTCGTGGACCTCCGTGACGCTGACGCGCACGGCCACGACGCCCGCGACGTCCTCGTCGGCGATCGTCGCGGTGCCCGGCGCCGTGAAGGCCAGGTCCTTGCCCATACCGCTGAGCGCGACCGGCGGCCGCGCGCGCAGGAACGCCAGCGACGCGCGTCGCGCGGCGAGGCCGAGGACGATCGTCTCCGGCCCCGCGCGCAGCGCCGTGGAGACCGGGATCGCGTGCGGCGCGCCGGCGTCGTCGACCGTGCAGAGCGTCGCGGCGGTCCCGGGCTCCCAGTCCGGGAGCGTCACGCGCAGGACCTAGGCCTTGCCGTTGCGGCCGTCGCGCCAGGCGACGAGCTCGCGGAGGGCGCCGAGGTCGTAGCCGCTGCCGTCGCCGCCGATGCCGACGATCAGGTGCTCGACGCCGGCGTCGGCGAGGCCGTCGGCGGTGTCCAGCGCGTCGGCCTGGATGCCCCAGGTGCGCTCGATCTCGCCGGGGTTGCGGCCGGCGTCGGCGCAGTGGCCGAGCAGGACCTCGTTCTTCTTCTTGTAGGTCTCGGCGTCGCCGAAGCCGTGCCACATGTTCGCGTGCTCGGCGACGAGCTTCAGCGTGACCTTCTCGCCGGAGCCGCCGATCAGGATCGGCAGCTCGCCCATCGGCGGCGGGTTGAGCTTGCCGAGGCGGGCGCGGATCAGCGGCAGGTCGCGCTTGAGCGCGCGCAGGCGGGCCGGGGCGTCGCCGAACTCGTAGCCGTACTCGTCGTAGTCCTTCTCGAACCAGCCGGCGCCGATGCCGAGGATCACGCGGCCGCCGGAGATGTGGTCGATCGTCCGGTGCGCGTCGGCCAGCAGCTCGGGGTTCCTGTAGGAGTTGCAGATGACGAGCGCGCCGATCTGCGCCCGCTCGGTGACCTCCGCCATCGAGGCCATCGTCGTCAGCGCCTCGAAGTGCTTGCCCTCGGGCTCGCCGTAGAGCGGGTAGAAGTGATCCCACGTGAAGATCGTGTCGACCCCCAGCTCATCCGCCTCCCGCCAAGCCCTCCGCATCCCCTCGAAGTCCGCATGCTGCGGCTGGACCTGGACACCAACACGGACGGGCACGGAGCATCTCCTCGCTTCGACGACGGACTGCTGCTCACGGTAGCGGCGGCGCGTTGTGCGTTGCGTTGGTGGTCGGCGGTGATGCGTGACGTCCTCTCCGTGCTCACTACGCGCTAGCCGGTGTGCACCGCGTTGCTGTGGTCGTGGCTATGGCTCTTTCCGAGTGGAGGACCGTGTGGGCACCGAACGCCGCGCTCAGCCGTTCCGCGCGGATGAGGACATCACGCATCCCCGCTTCGCCGGCAGCCACCGACGACGTCCGAGCCGCACGCGTGGGCGGCGCGAGGCGGCCGCAGCCATGGCGTCGATCCGTGTCGTCGGCACCGAACGCGCAGTCGTCCGCGCGCCGTTCGATGCCCACACGCAGCGAACCCAGGGAGCAGCGCATACCCGTCACACGACGCCCAACCTCTCGACCGCAGCGCGCGACGCGGAGCGGAGGTGACGAGCGACACGGAGACGACGCCCGGCCAGCCCCGCCCGCACGACGGCCGAAGTGCCAAGAAGCCGCTCGTCGGTCGGCCCCCACCTGTAGCTTGGCGCGCACCGTCCGACGCACGGCACGCCGATTCAGGATGCCCGCGTCGACAGCCGATGAAGATGACAGTGGATCCCTCGCCACACCGCCCCCCCTTGCGCGTCCTCGTCGTCGACGACGCGCCCGACATCCGTGCCTTGCTGCGCGCGATGCTGAGCGACCGCGGCGACGTGCTGCTCCAGGAGGCCTCGGGCGGTGAGGAGGCGCTGGTGCTCGCCGCCGCCGATCCGCCGGATCTCGCGGTCGTGGACCAGAACATGCCCGGGATGGACGGCGTCACCACGACCCGCGAGCTCAAGGCGCTGCTCGCCGACGTGGAGATCGTCGCCTTCACCGCCGTGCCGGGCGCCGAGCGCGAGTTCGCGCTCGCGGGGGCCACGCAGCACTTCCTCAAGGATCGCTTCGGCGATCTCGTCGGCTTCATCTCGGAACGGGCCGCCGGCAACGGACGGTGAGCCCCTTGGACGAGGACGGGGCAGCGCGCACGCGACGGGAGACCCGGCGGGCGTACGAGCTCGCGCTCCTCGTCGACGGCGTGCGGGACTACGCGATCTTGCTCCTCGATCCCGACGGGCTGATCTCCACCTGGAACGTCGGGGCGGAGCGCCTGAAGGGCTACACCGAGGAGGAGGCGCTCGGCAACCCGTCCGCGATCTTCTACTCCGCCGAGGATCGCGCTCGCGAGCACCCGGCCGAGACGCTCGCGATCGCCCGCCGCGACGGGCGCTTCGAGGAGGAGGGCTGGCGGATCCGCAAGGACGGCACGCGCTTCTGGGCGAGCGTCGTCCTGACCGCGGTCCGTGACGACGCCGGCGAGCTGCTCGGCTTCGCGAAGGTCACGCGCGACCTCAGCGAGCGGCGCGCCGCCGAGGAGGCGCTCCGTGCCGCCAACGCGCAGCTGATGCGCTCCAACCAGGAGCTCGACCGCTTCGCGTCCGTGGCCGCCCACGACCTCCAGGAGCCGCTGCGGACGATCGCCGGCTTCAGCGGCCTGCTGCGCCGGCGCCACAGCGACGCGCTGGACGAGTCGGCCCGCGGCTTCGTCGACCACATCGTCGCGGCCGTCGACCGCATGCAGCACCTCGTGGACGACCTGCTCGGCTACGCCCGCGCGGCCGAGCCCGCGGCCGTCCGGGCCGAGCGGATCCCGATCGACGCCGCGATCGCCGCGGTGCTCGAGGAGCTCCGCGGCACGATCGGCGCCCGCGGCGCCGAGGTCGTCGTGGAGGTCCCCGACGGCACGCACGTCCAAGCCGAGGCCCGCGACGTCGAGGCCGTCCTGCGCAACCTGCTCTCCAACGCCGTCAAGTTCGCGGCCGCCGAGGACCCCAGCATCGTCGTCCGCGCCGCCCCGTCCGGGACCGCCGTCCACGTCGACGTCATCGACAACGGCATCGGCATCGACCCCGCCGACCGCCCCCGCCTCTTCCTGCCCTTCCAGCGCCTCCAGAGCGCGGCGGACTACCGCGGGACAGGGCTGGGACTGGCGATCGCCCAACGCGTCGTCGAGCGCAACGGCGGGTCGATCGGCGTCGACTCCATCGCGGGCGAGGGCAGCCGGTTCTGGTTCACCCTGCCGGGTGCCTGAACGCCGCTCAGGCGCCCGGGGCCGCGTCGCTGAAGCGGGCGCTCGACACCACGCTGCCGCCGCCGTCCTACCGCCCGGCCGCGAGGTCCCGCTCGATCGCCGCCGCCGTCGCCAGCAGCGGCGGCAGCAGCGTCGTGCGGACGTCCTCGACGCCCGTGCGGGTGGCGTGGGCGGAGACGTTGATGGCGGCGACGACGGTGCCGGCGCGGTCGTGGATGGGTGCGGCGACGGAGCGCAGGCCGGCCTCGAGCTCCTGGTCGACGATCGCCCAGCCCTGGTCGCGGACGCGCGCGAGCTCGGCGCGCAGCGCGCCCTCGTCGTGGATGGTCTCGGGCGTCAGCGCGCGGAGCTCGGTGGCCGCCAGCGCGGCGTCGAGCGCGACCGGCTCGAGCCCCGCCAGCAGCACGCGGCCCATCGACGTCGCGTATGCCGGGAAGCGCGTCCCCACCGAGATCGCCACGTGCATGATCCGCCTCGTCGGCACGCGCGCCACGTAGACGACGTCGCCGCCGTCGAGCACCGACACCGACGAGGACTCGTGGATCTCCTCGACCAGCCGCTCGAGGTGCGGCGTCGCGACCTCGGGCAGCGTCAGCGACGACAGGTAGGCATAGCCCAGCTCGAGCACGCGCGGCGTCAGCGAGAAGCGGGTCCCGTCGAGGTGCACGTAGCCGAGCTGCTCGAGCGTCAGCAGGAACCGCCGCGACGCCGCGCGCGTCAGCCCGGTCACGCGCGCGACCTCGCTGAGCGTCTGCGGCTCCGCGGCGCTGAGCGCGCGGATGACCGACAGGCCGCGCTCCAGCGACTGCACGAACTGGCGATCGCGCGGCGGGGCGTCGGTCACTCGACCACGCCCTCCTCGCGCAGCACGCGCTGGGCGATCGCGAACGCGGTGTTCGACGCCGGCACGCCCGCGTAGACGGCGGTGTGCAGCAGGACCTCGCGGATCTGCTCGGCGCTCAGCCCGATCCGGACCGCGGCGCGCACGTGCAGCGCCAGCTCGTCCTCGCGCCCCAGCGCGGCCAACACGGCGAGCGTGATCATCGAGCGCTCGGCGCGCTCCAGCCCCTCGCGCGTCCACACGCTGCCCCAGGCCATCTTGGTGATGAAGTCCTGGAACGGCGCGGTGAACTCGGTCGTGCCCTCGATCGACCGGTCGACGTGCGCGTCGCCGAGGACCGCGCGGCGCACCTCCATGCCGGCGTCGTGCAGCTCGTCGCTCATGCCGCGTCCCGCTTCCGGTCGAGGTGGTCGGCGATCAGCGCGGTCACCGCGTCGGCGCGCTCGACGCTGACGACGTGCGCGCCCGGGTCGAGGATCTCCAGGCGCGCGCCCGGGATCGCGACCGCCAGGCTCGCCTGGTGCTCGTTCGGGATCGCGGCGTCCTGCGCGCCGCCGATCACCAGCGTCGGCGCGCGGATCGCGCCGACGTCCTCGCGCAGGTCCATCGCCGCGATCGCCGCGCAGCACCCCGCGTAGCCCTCGACCGGGCACGCGGCGAGCATCGCCCGCAGCGCGCCGAAGGCGGCGGGCTCGGCGGCCGCGAACTCCGGCGTCACCCAGCGCGCCACGACCGTGTCGGCGATGACCTCGACGGACCCCGCCTCGCGCACGGTCGCGATCCGCTCCTCCCACGCCGAGGCGGGCGGCAGGAACGACGACGTGCAGAGCAGGACCAGGCGATCGATCCGCTCCGGCGCGTGCGCGGCCAGCCACTGGCCGACCATCCCGCCGATCGAGACGCCCGCGAACGACGCGCGCGCGATGCCGAGGCGGTCCATGAGCGCGAGCGCGTCGGCCCCGAGGTCGGCGATCGAATAGGGACCGGGCGGCACCGGCGAGTCGCCGTGGCCCCGCTGGTCGTAGGCGATCACGCGCCGCCCCTGGGCCCGGAGCGCCGCGACCTGCGGATCCCACATCCGCAGCGTCGTGCCGAGCGAGCCGGCGAGCAGGATCGGCGCGCCGTCGGCCGGCCCACCGTCCTCGCAGTTCAAGGTGTAGGACAAGATCGAGTCACTCCTCCCGCCGCGCGCGATGCGCGGCCA
>JAOPZG010000516.1 GCA_025964215.1 Conexibacter sp. | reverse complement strand
AGGACCGAGGCGGTGACCTCGAGCCAGCACGGCGCGGCGTCCGGGCGCGCGACCTGGACCTCGACGTGGAAGCCGGCGACCGCCGCGGCGGCCAGGACCTCGCGCTCGTGGCGCTGCGTGGCGACGCGGTCCTCGCGGCAGGCGAGGTCGCTCAGGCGCCGGCCCGCGAGCTCCGCGGCGGACCGTCCGAGCAGCGCCTCCAGCGCGCCGTTGGCGAGCACGATCCTGAGGTCGAGCCCCAGGACCGCCATCCCGATGGTCGACGCGGTGAACGCCCCGCGGACCAGCTCGGAGGCGTCAGGAAGGGGCTCGGATGGGCGATCCACTTGCGGAGCTTCGACGCCGTCGTCCATATTCCTGACTCAGCATGACTGCACGCTCAGCGCCGCTGCGCCAACATGGTCAGTCCGCTGACGCCGTCTCACCGTGCACAATCCGTCGAGCGACATGCGACGAGAGCACGCGCCCCAGAACGCGATGGACGAGCCCGAGGAGATCGCGCGCTTCCGCGACCGCTGCAGCGCCTTCATGGGCGAGCTGCTCGACGAGCTGGCGCGCACGCCGGGCCGTCCGCGGACGTTCCCCGAGGTCGAGGACGCGATCGGCTGGCCGCGACGCCGGCTGGCGTCGGTCCTCGGCGGTGTCTCGCACCTGCGCCACGCCGAGTTCGGCGGTCGCCGCCCGTACCGCTTCTGCGGCGATCGGGACTCGGCGTCAGGGCGCTGGGAGATCTGGGTGGACGCGGTGCAGGCGGCGGCGATCGCCGCCTGACACGGGTCCGGTGCTGCTACTTCTGCTGCGTTGCGGCAGCGACCGACGGACCCACGTACGGGTCGACGTAGCGGTCCAGGTGCGACAGGTCCTCGACCTCGGTGACCTCGTCGGTCTCCTCGGGCTTGCGGTCCTTGCGAGCCTGCTTCTCCACCTTGCGCTCGCGGAGACGCTGCTCGCGGTTGAGCTTGGCCATCGTGGTCTTGCGCTTGCCACTTGAGCCCATGGTTCATCCCTTCGGTCTTGCAACGCGGCCCGGGAGCCGACACGCGGCTCCCGGGGCGCTGCGGGTATGCGAGTGGTGCTTAGAGCGTGACGACGTTGGCTGCGGCGGGGCCCTTGGGGCCCTGCTCGGCGTCGAAGCTCACCTTCGCGCCCTCGGCCAGCGACTTGAAGCCGCTGCCCTGGATGGCGTTGTGGTGCACGAAGAGGTCCTTGCCTGCGTCATCGGGCGTGATGAAGCCGAAGCCCTTGTCGTCGTTGAACCACTTCACGGTTCCTGTAGCCATGGTGTTTCCCCTCCGGGGTATGTGTGCTGCGGAACGCGGAGGGAGCTCGAAGGCAACGACTGCGAAGACGCGGAGCACTGCGTTGGCCGAGCGGTTGCCCGACCTGTACATGAAGTCTAGCGCCCCCGGCGGCGGCTCGCGACCGAGCACGTCCGCCGTCGCGTCGCCGGACTACTCGGACTCGCGCAGCGCGGCGACGCCCAGCGCGGCGGCCAAGAGCGCCGTCGCGGTCACCAGGACGCCCGTGAGCTTGGGCAGGTAGCCGGCCCGCGCGCCGGCCACGCCGGCCACCGCGTCGGCGGCGTCGCAGGCCGCGCCGATCGCCAGCCACTGGCGCTGCGTGTCGCCCTTGGTGGTGAGGATGCCGTAGCCGAGCGCGACGTCCCGGGCGCCGAAGAGGCGCGCGAGGTAAGGCGACTGCGGGTTGGCGGCGGCGTCGAGGCCGAAGGTCTTGCCGGCCAGCCGCGGCGTCGCCCAGGACGAGACGCCGATGATCAGTCGCAGGACGCCGAGCGTGGTCAACGTGTTCGGGCGGCTCATGGCGCGACCCTACCGCCTCACCAGCTCGCCGGGCGCCCCTCCTGGTAGAGCCATGCGTCGAAGAACGCGGTCAGGTCCTGGCCCGAGACGCGCTCGGCCAGCGCAATGAACTCCGGGGTCGTGACGTTGCCGTAGCGGTTCTGCGCGTACCAGCGGCGCAGGAGCGTGAAGAAGCGCGCGTCGCCGATCTTGACCCGCAGCGCCTGGAGCGTCATGCCGCCGCGGAGGTAGACGCTGTTGGAGAAGAGGTCCGACGCGTCGGTCACCGCGCCGGGCGGCGGGCTCCACAGCGGGTCGTCGGCCGCGAAGTTGTCGTAGTAGTAGTCGAAGGCGTCCTGCGGCGTGAACTGCCCGGTGTGGTCGGCCCACAGCCACTCGGAGTAGGTCGCGAAGCCCTCGTGCAGCCAGATGTCGGGCCAGGTCGTGAGCGTCACCGCGTCGCCGAACCACTGGTGGGAGATCTCGTGCGCGAGCGTGAAGTCGTCCGGCGCGCGGTCGAAGTTCGGCTTGGTCTGGGACTCCAGCGCGTAGCCGACGTCGGGCGCGTCGTCGACGATCGCGCCGACTGCGTCGAACGGGTAGCGGCCGTAGGTGTCCGAGAAGAGCTTGACGATCTCCGGGAGCTGCGCGAGCGCCGGCGCGGCGTCGGCGGCCTGCGACGGGTCGACCGCCACGTAGGACGGGATGCCCTCGATCCGGGAGCGCTGGAGGTCGAAGACGCCGAGCGTCGCGGTCGCGAGGTAGCTGGCCATCGGCGCGCCCTCGTGCCAGACGTACGTCGTCTTGCCCTTGCGCGTGAACTGGCCGAGCAGGACGCCGTTGGAGACCGCGGTCAGCCCGGCCGGGACGGAGACCGCGATGTCGTAGGTCGCCTTGTCGCGCGGGTTGTCGTTGACGGGGAACCAGCCGGGCGAGCCCTGCGGCTCGCCGACGACGAACGCGCCGTCGGAGGTCGGGACCCAGCCCTCCGCCGAGCCGTCCGGGTCGATGATGACCTCGGGCGTGCCGGAGTAGCGGACGCTGACGGTGAACGGGCGGCCGGCGCGCAGCGGGCGGGCCGGGGTGATCTGGAGCTCCTGGCCGTCGCGCGTGTAGGACGCCGGCCGGCCGTCGACGCGCAGGTCGGAGATCGTGAAGCCCCGCAGGTCGAGGTCGAAGCGGCTGAGGCTCTCGGTCGCGGAGGCGAGGACGAGCGCGGTGCCGTCGAGGATCGTCGTCGCCGGGTCGTAGCTGAGCCCGAGCGCGTAGTGGCGGACGTCGTAGCCGCCGTTGCCGGCGAGCGGGAAGAGCGGATCGCCGAGGCCGGCGTCGCCGAAGACGCCCGTGGCGCCGCCACCGCCACCGCCGGGGCCGTACGAGCTCAGCGGCGCGGGCTGCTGCTGCTTGAGCCGGGCCGCGACGTCGCTCCCGCGCGACTGCGGCTGCCAGCCGCCGAGCGGCGCCGCCGCGGCGCTCCCCGCCGCCGTCACGCTCACCACCAACGCGAGCAGCACGCCACGACGGATCCCCCGAGTCATCGCCATGCCGATCAGCACACCAGCCGTGATGACAGCCGTCAAGTGTGCCGATGCGACACGATCCTGAGCGCGGAGCTAGAGCCCGCGGCCGCCCTGGACCGCGAGCGCGGCCACGACGACGGCGAGCGTGGCGATCACGGCCGTGGCGCCGTGGCGCTCGAGCCAGGCGTGCCAGCGCAGGAGGATCGGGCCGGCGCGCTCGCCGAGCGCGACGTCGACGGCGAGCGGAGCGATCACCGACGTGCTGGCGAGCAGGACGAACGCGGCGACCTCGAGCAGCGCGCGCGGCAGCGACGGCGACGCGTCGGCGAGCT
>JAOPZG010000491.1 GCA_025964215.1 Conexibacter sp. | reverse complement strand
CGGCGCCGAGATGGACGTCATCCGCCGCCACCCGATCCAGGGCGACGACCTCGCGCGCGAGCTCGGCTACTCCGAGCGGATCCGCCGCGGCGTGCGCGGCCACCACGAGCACCTCGACGGCAGCGGCTACCCGGACGGCCTGCGCGGCGACCAGCTCGACCTCGAGACCCGCATCCTCGCCGTCGCCGACGTCTGGGACGCGCTCGTCTCGCCCCGCTGCTACCGCGGCGCCTGGACGCCCGAGCGCGCGATGGCGCTGCTCGTCGAGGAGTCGGCGACCGGGTTCGACCCGCGCTGCGTCGATGCGTTGCGGACGCTCACCGGTGTGGTGCCGGCGCCCGCGCGGGCCCCGCTGGCCGACGCCGCCTGATCGCACCGCTTTCCGGCTGTCCTGCCGCGACCACCGCCGGCGCCTTGGGCGTTTGCTCTCCCGCCGTTCGTGGCACAGGTGACAAGTGTCCACGCAACGATCCACGGGTCCTGCGGCCCGTTGGCGCCAGACGCTGGGAGGCGAGCTGGCCGCCGAATTCCTCGGCACCTTCATCCTCATCATGTTCGGTACGGGCTCGGTGGCGATGGCGGTGTCGGCGCTCAACCAATCAGGACGCGGCACGGAGATCTTCCAGGCCAGCGGCGATTGGCTGCTGATCTGCTGGGGCTGGGGCCTTGCGGTCACCCTCGGCGTCTACGTCGCCGGTGGGGTCACCGGCGCCCACCTCAACCCGGCGGTCACCTTCGCCAACGCGCTGCGGCGCGACTTCCCGTGGCGCAAGGTGCTGCCCTACTCGGCCGCGCAGCTGGTCGGCGCGTTCGCCGGCGCGGCGGTCGTGTACCTCAACTACCACGGCGCGATCGACTCCTACAACTCGGTCCACCACATCGTCGACCGGGGGAGCGCGGACGGCGCGACGACGTTCTCGATCTTCGGGACGACGCCGGCGCCGTACTTCCACAACTGGTTCGGCCCGTTCCTCGACGAGGTCATCGGCACGGCGCTGCTGATCTGCGTGCTCTTCGCGCTGACCGACGAGCGCAACCAGCCGCCGAAGGCCAACCTCGCGCCGTTCGTCGTCGGCCTCGTGATCGTCGCGATCGGCATCTCGTTCGGCGCGAACTCGGGCTACGCGATCAACCCCGCGCGCGACCTCGGGCCGCGGCTGCTGGCCGGGGTGGCCGGCTGGGGCTCGAACGCGGTCCCGGGCGATTACGGCGACATCTCGTTCTACATGTGGATCCCGATCGTCGGGCCGCTGGTCGGCGCCGCGCTCGGCGCGGTCGTCTACGACAAGCTGATCCGCGACGTGCTGCTCGCGCGCGGCAAGGAAGAGGATCCCGGCGTCGAGGGCGGCGCCGAGACCGTGGAAGACTCGCAGGCCACGCGCTTCGCGAAAGAGACAAGGAGCACCACCGCATGATCTTGGGCATCGACCAGGGCACCACGGGCTCACGCGCCTTCATCTTCGACGAGAAGGGCAAGGTCGTCACGAGCGCGTACTCCGAGTTCGAGCAGTTCTTCCCGAAGCCCGGATGGGTCGAGCACGACGCGGCCGAGATCTGGGACGTCACGAAGAAGGTCTGCCACGAGGCGCTCGACGACGCCGGGATCGACGGGGCGAAGCTCACCGCGATCGGCATCACCAACCAGCGCGAGACCGCGGTGGCGTGGGATCGCAAGACCGGCGAGCCGCTGCATCGCGCGATCGTCTGGCAGGACCGCCGGACGGCGGGCCGCTGCGACCGGCTGAAGGCCGAGGGCGTCGAGTCGATGTTCCGCGAGCGCACGGGCCTCGTGCTCGACGCGTACTTCACCGGGACCAAGTACGAGTGGATGATCAAGGAGGGCGGCGTCCCGGAGGACGCGGCCTTCGGGACGATCGACTCGTGGCTGTTGTTCAAGCTCACGGGCCGCCACGCGACCGACTACTCCAACGCGTCCCGGACGTTGTTGTTCAACATCCGCGAGTTGAAGTGGGACCCGGAGCTGTGCGACACCTTGGGCGTCCCGATCGACTCGCTGCCCGAGCCGGTGCGCAACGCCGAGGTGCTGGGGGAGACGACGGAGTTCGGCGGCAGCGTCCCCGTCGCCGCGATGGTCGGCGACCAGCAGGGCGCGCTGTACGGCCAGGCCTGCCTGGAGCCGGGGCTCAGCAAGAACACCTACGGCACCGGCAACTTCCTGCTGGCCAACGCCGGCGACGGCCCGCCGATGCTCGAGCAGGGGCTGATCACGACGATCGCGTGGGGGATCGGCGACCGCGTCGACTACGCGCTGGAGTCGTCGATCTTCATCACCGGCGCGGGCATCCAGTGGCTGCGCGACGGGCTCAAGATCATCGACAACGCGAGCGACACCGAGGCGATGGCGGCGTCGCTGGACTCCAACGAGGGCGTCTACTTCGTCCCGGCGCTGACGGGCCTCGGCTCGCCGCACTGGGATCCGTACGCGCGCGGGACGATCGTCGGGCTGACGCGCGGCTCGTCGCGCGAGCACATCGCGCGGGCCGCGCTGGAGGCGATCGCCTACCAGTCGGTCGACGCGGTGCGGGCGCAGAACACGGCGCTCGGCGTGCGGTTGAAGGAGCTGCGCGTCGACGGCGGCGCGACGGCCAACACGTGGCTGATGCAGTTCCAGGCCGACATGCTCGGCGTGCCGGTCGTGGTGCCCGAGATCGCCGACACCACGGTGCTCGGCGCGGCGTACCTCGCCGGCGTGGCGACGGACTTCTGGACCGAGGAGGACGTCAAGGGGCTGTGGACCGAGTCGGTGCGCTACGAGCCGAAGATGGGCGACGACGAGCGGCAGTCGCTGCTGTCGGACTGGCGCCGGGCGCTGCAGCGGTCCGGGCGCTGGGTGATCGCGGAATGACTCGGCCAGAAGCCTCGCATTCGTGGGACTAAGGTCAAGGGGATGCCTTCCGGAGCGATCAACCCAGAGAGCCGCGCGCATGCGCTGGAGCGCATGCGCGAGCAGGAGTTCGACGTCGCCATCGTGGGGGGTGGCGTCGTCGGGACGGGCGCGGCGCTGGACGCGGTCTCGCGCGGGCTGAGCGTGGCGCTGGTCGAGGCGCGCGACCTGGCGTCCGGGACGTCGTCGCGCTCGTCGAAGCTCATCCACGGCGGGCTGCGCTACC
>JAOPZG010000487.1 GCA_025964215.1 Conexibacter sp. | reverse complement strand
GGGCTGAGCCGCCGCACGCGGCCCTCGGCGAGGTCGCCGAGCCGCAGCGGGCCGAAGGCCACGCGCTTGAGCCGGGCGACCGGCTGGCCGACCTCCGCGCACATCCGCTTGACCTGGCGCTTGCGGCCCTCGCGCAGCGTGATCTCCAGGACTCCGGGCTTGAGCTGGCGGACCGCGGCGGGCAGCGTCTTGCCGTCCTCCAGGACGACGCCCTCGCGGAGCTGGCGGAGCGCGCGGTCGGGCACGGGGATCCCGCCGCGGCCGACGTCGGCGACGTAGACCTTCGGGACCTCGTAGCGCGGGTGCGTGAGGCGGTTGGCGAGGTCGCCGTCGTCGGTGAGGAGGATCAGCCCCGTGGTGTCGGCGTCGAGCCGGCCCACCGGGTAGAGGCGCGTGCCGGGCGCGTCGACCATCGCGACGACGGTCTTGCGGCCGTGGGTGTCCTTGGCCGTGGAGACGACGCCGCGCGGCTTGTGGACGAGCCAGACCGCGCGCTCCTGGACCGCGCTGCCGATCGCGACCTCCTGGCCGTCGACGGTCACGACGTGCTTGTCGTCGGCGTCCCGCGCGGGGTCCGTGACGATCTCGCCGTCGAGCGTGACGCGGCCGGCGGCGATGATCTCCTCGGCGGCGCGGCGGGAGGCGACGCCGGCGTGGGCGAGGTACTTCGCGAGGCGCATACGGCCTGCGAGGCTACCGGCATGGATTTCGACGGCGTTGTGGGCTGGCTGCGCGATCACCTCGGCCAGCGGGTCGTGGCCGCGGCGCAGGGCGAGGGCAACACGGGGCTGTCGGTCGTCGGCCCGCTGCTGGTGGTCGACGACCGCGAGATCAACCTCGTCGACCCGCGGCCGGGACGCGTCGAGGTCTTCGCGGTCGGCGGCGCGACGCTCGTCCTGCTGGAGGGCGACTTCCTCTCGGCCGGGACCACGGACTTCGGCACCGGCCGCCCCGCGCTCGTGCAGGCGACGTTCCGCGAGCTGGTGGTCACGGTGGCCGAGACGCCGGCGGCGTGAGGGCTAGCCTGTAGCCGCCCCATGGATCTCGCGTTGCTCGACACCACGCTGGCCGACCTCGACCAGCCGCCCTTCCGCGCCAAGCAGGTGTGGGAGTGGACCGCGCGCGGGACGAAGTCCTACGACGGCATGACGAACCTGCCGGCGGATCTCCGCGGCGAGCTCGACGCGCGCGTGCCGTTCTCGACGCTCGAGGTCACCAACGAGGCGCACTCCAAGGACGGCACGATCAAGGCGCTGTTCCACACGCGCAAGGACCACCGCCCGGTCGAGGCCGTGCTGATGCGCTACCGCGACGGCCGGCGCTCGCTCTGCCTGTCCTCGCAGTCGGGCTGCCCGCTGACCTGCACCTTCTGCGCGACCGGCACGATGAAGTTCGGCCGCAACCTGACCGTGAGCGAGATCCTCGACCAGGCGCTGCACTTCCGCCGCATCGAGCAGGTCGACCACGTGGTCTTCATGGGCATGGGCGAGCCGATGATGAACCTCGACTACGTGCTCGAGGCGTGCCGGCGGCTGCCGGACGTCGGGATCTCGCACCGCCGCACCGCGATCTCGACCGTGGGCTGGAAGCCGGGGATCGAGGCGCTGACCGAGAGCGACATGCCGATCCGGCTCGCGCTCTCGCTGCACGCCGCCGACGAGACGCTGCGCTCGCAGATCATGCCGGTTAACGACCGCTACCCGCTGGCCGACGTGCTCGCCGCATGCGATCGCTTCTACGAGGTGAAGAAGCGCATGATCTTCATCGAGTACGTGATGTTGAAGGGGATCAACGACTCCTACGCGCAGGCCGTCCAGCTCGCCGACGTCCTCGATCCCAAGAAGTACAAGATCAACCTGATCCCCTACAACCCGACCGGCACCTACGACGGCTCGGGCCGCGAGGCGATCTCGGCCTTCAAGGCCGCGCTCGAGGAGCACGGGATCGGCGCAACCGTCCGGCTCACGCGCGGCCAGGACATCGACGCGGCCTGCGGGCAGCTCGCCGCGAAGGCCCTGGCGCAGGCCTCGTAGCCCGCACTCGGCGCTCCTCCAAGGCCCGTCGAGGGAAGGCGGTCGCGGGTGACCGCTAGGTTTGGACGCGATGCCCCCGGCCGCGCTCACCCTCGACGCCCTCCACCGCCAGGCCCGCGAGCTGGAGCGCGCCCACCGCCGCGGCGACGCCGGGGCGCTCGCCCGCGTCGCGCCGTTCCGCCCGGATCCCGCCAAGCCGCTCAAGGACGCCGGCGCGCTGCTGGTCGTCGCCCGCGAGCACGGCTTCCCGACGTGGGTCAAGTTGCAGGCCTACGTCGAGCGGCTCGACCTCGGCGGCGAGGGGCTCGAGCACGCGTTCCACGACGACATGGAGTACTACGAGGGCCGCGCCGACGGGCTGCTCGCCTCCGCGATCGACCGCACGCCGAGCGCCGAGGCGATCTTCGAGGGCGAGCGCGTCGAGATGACGCCGCAGGGCGCGCGCGTCGTCGTCGCGCAGCGCCACGGCTTCGCGAGCTGGTCGGCGCTGCGGCGCCACGTCGAGGGGCTGGCCGAGAGCGGCGAGCCGTTCGCGCGGGCCTACCGCGCGCTGGAGGACGGGCGACATGATGATCTTGCCGCGCTGCTCGCGCAGTTCCCGGAGCTCGCGACGGCGCGCGGGACCAACGGCAACGCCTTGATCAACATGGCGGGCGACGCGGCGACCATCACCTTGCTGTTGGACGCGGGCGCCCACGTCGCGCACCCCAACGCCCACGGCTGGACGCCGCTGCACCAGGCGGCCTACGGCGACCGCGCCGACCTCGCGCGGCTGCTGCTCGACGCAGGCGCGCCGGCCGACGTCTCGGGCCGTGGCGCCGGCGGGACGCCGCTGGTGGTCGCGCTCTTCTGGGGCCACCGCGCGGTGGTCGAGGTCCTGCTCACCGCCGGCCGCGCGCCCGACAACCTCCGCGTCGCGGCGGGCACCGGCGACCTCGCGACCATCGACGCGATGGTCTCCGCCGACGGCGTCGTGAGCGAGGCGGCGGGCGCGTTGCGCTCGTTCTACCGGCCGCACGGCGGCTTCCCGGCCTGGACGCCGGCCGACGACCCGCAGGAGATCGTCGACGAGGCGCTCTCCTGGGCCGCCCGCGCCGATCGCGTCGAGGCGCTGGCGCTGCTTGTCGAGCGCGGCGCGCAGCTCGACGCCGACGTCTACCGCGGCACCGCGCTGACCTGGGCCGCCGCGCAAGGCCGCGTCGCGGCGATCGCGCAGCTGATCGCGCTCGGCGCCGACGTGAACGCCCGCGCGAGCTTCGGCGGCCCCGCCCACGGCGAGGGCGTCACCGCCCTCCACATCGCCGCCCAGGCCGGCCAGACCGCCGCCGTCGAGGCGCTCCTCGCCGCCGGCGCCGACCCGACCCTCCGCGACACCTTGTACGACGGCCCCGCCTCCGGCTGGGCCGAACAGGGCCACCACGCCGCACTCGCCGCGCTGCTGCGCGACCGCGAGAGCGCCTAGGTCGTCTTCGTCCCCTTCTTCGGCAGGAAGCCGGCGAGGACCCGGACCACGTCGTTCATCTTCACCGTGCACGTGCGCTGGGTGCCTGCGCAGGCTCCGGCCCACTGCGCAAACTGCGCCTTGCCCGTCGCGCGGACGCGGAGCTTCACCGTCGTGCCCTGCTTGAAGTAGTAGTAGCCGGCGACGTCTGGGTCGGCGAGGCCCTTGGGCTTGACGACGTCGATGTGCCCGCCCTTCCAGCCGATCGGCAGCGCCGCGAGTCGCATAGTGCCCTTGTGGGCCTGCTTGGCCTCGAAGGTCAGCTTCGCGGTCGTGGTCGTCGGAGCCGGCGTCGTCGTCGCCGCGGGAGCGG
>JAOPZG010000478.1 GCA_025964215.1 Conexibacter sp. | reverse complement strand
GCTGCGGCTGGCGCTCGGCGCGCCCGGACCGGTGTGGGCCGAGGAGCGCCGCGTCGACCTGCTGCTGCTCGGGGATCCCGCCGTGGCGGCCGGCCTCGCGGACGAGGTCCTCGGGCCGCTCACCGCGGCGCCGGCCGCGTCCCAGGACCGGCTGGTCGAGACGCTCGCGGCGTGGCTCGCGCACCAGGGCGAGGTGCGCCCGGCGGCGGAGCAGCTCCACGTCCACACGCAGACCGTCCGCTACCGCGTGGCCCAGCTGCGCGAGCTGCTCGGCGACCGCATGGCCTGCGCGGAGGGCCGCCTGGAGCTGGAGCTGGCGCTGCGGGCCAGGCGCCTGACGACGCCTGGCCCGGAGCGTGCCGAGTGACTAGCCGATGATCGCCCGGATCGCCGGCACGTCGCCGTTGGCGTAGCCGTTGCGCGTCGGGTGGTAGCTGTCGGCCGTGTGCAGGAGCGTCAGCCCGTTGGTGAACGGGTTGCTCGCGCAGACGTCGTGGCCGGCCCAGTACGGGTTGACGTCGGCGTAGCTGAAGCCGTGGGCGAGGGCCCGCGTCTTGATGGTGTTGTCGAGGCTGTCGATCAGCGTCGTCAGCGAGGTCTCCTCCGAGGAGGAGACGCCCGTCGCCGAGAGGCACGTGTGCGGCGGCGTGGCGAACGGCCGGCCGTAGCCGAGCACGACGACGCGGGCCGTGGCCGACCTGGCCCGGATCGCGTTGTACGTGGCGTCGAGCTTCGCCGGCAGCTGCGTGTTGATCTGGTTCTGCGAGGCCGCGATCTGCGACGAGCAGCCGAGCGTCGTGCACGCGAGGATCAGGTTCGTGAACCCGATGTCGTTGCCGCCGATCGTGATCGTCACGAGCTTCGTGTCGGACGTGACGGAGTTGACCTGGTTGTTGATGATGTCGCCCGTGACCGCGCCCGAGCAGGCGACGAACGACAGCGCGTAGCCCTTCTGCTGCGAGAGCAGGTACGGGTAGGCGTAGGTGTTGCGGTTGCAGCTCGAGTCCAGGTTGGTGCTGTTGGCACCGTTGCCGGCCGAGTAGCTGTCGCCGAGGGCGACGTACTTGTCGGCGGCGAACGCGCTGCCCGTGAGGGACAGCACGATGAGAAGCGCGCCGAGGACCGGCGCGATGCTGCGGATGAGGCGCTTCATGAGTGGACACTCCTCCAGAGGGTTGACCCGACGACTCCCGGGCCGACCGTAACCCGGCGTCCGCCGCCGCGTCCCCGTCCGCAGGCCACGTCTTGGGACGCTCGCCTTGCGCTATTGCACAACCACTCAGCGCTGCTGTGAGGTTTCGTCCCGCAGACGCCCCAGAATCGGGACGGAGAGGAGGATCGCCGCCGCGCAGACGCCCCACATCGCCTGGTAGCCGTCGGTCCCGGAGAGCGGATCGTGCAGGACGCTGATCGCGATCCCGGCCAGCAGCGGGCCGAGCGCGGTCCCGATGCCGCGGCTGAGGCTGTAGAGGCCGGTCGTCAGCCCGTGGTCGTCGTCCTGCATCAGCGGGATCAGCAGGGCGTAGGGGAGCGTCATCACGACGCCGCCGCCGAAGCCGACGACCGGGGTGACGGCGCCGACGACGAGCTTGTCGTCGACGAGGAACGGCACGAGCAGGCCCGCGCCGAAGAGCAGCAGCGAGCAGCGCATCACCCGCACCGTGCCGAAGCGGTCGGCGAGCTTGCCGCTGAGCGGCGTCGCCGCCGCGATGAAGATCGCGCCGCCCGCGACGGCCAGGCCGGCGAGGCCCGTCCCCAGCCCCAGGCCCATCGTCAGGTACAGGATGATGAAGGTCTTCATCGCGCCGAGCGAGAGCTCCCAGAGCCCGTTGGCCACCATGAACGCGCGCAGGTCAGGGCGGCTGGCGACGAGCTCGCGCAGCCGGCGCAGGTCCTCGCGCAGGCCGGTCGAGTCCCCCGGCTCGTGGTCGACGTCCTCGCGCGGCAGCAACGCCAGGAAGATGCCGACGGCGATCGCGGTCAGTCCCGCGCCCGCGAGGAACGGGATGGGCTTGCCGAGCGTCAGCAGGACGCCGCCGCTGGCGATCGCGATGATCGTGCCCAGGCCGCGCCAGAGCGCCTGCGTCGACTGGCCGCGCCCGGCGATCTCGGGGTCGACGAGGTCGGGGTAGAGCGCGCGGTAGGGCTCGTAGGCCACGAAGTAGGCGGCGAAGAAGACGACGACGGCGATCAGCGCGTAGGGCAGGCTCGTCGCGAAGCCCATCGCCGCGAGCGCGACGATCAAGACCGGCGAGGCCCAGCGCACGAACGGCAGGCGGCTCGCGCGCCGGTCCGACAGCGCGCCGGCCGGCACCGCGAGCAGTAGCGCCATGATCCCCTCGACCGCGATCAGCAGGCCGACGACCGTGCTCGAGTGCGTGAAGTCCTGCGCGAGCACCGGCAGGTAGGTCGTGGCGACCGTGGTCGCCAGCGCGTAGGCGAAGGTCGGCAGGCCCAGGACGGCCAGCAGCTTCCACTCGCGACCCTTCAGCCCGCGGTCGGTCTGCTCGTCCTCGGAGGTGGCCACTGCGCCGGGGCGTACCCCTGCGCGCGGTGTTCTACAGCGCCGCGCTCTGCACCGGGCGCCCAGGCACCGGCGGGGCCGGGCTCAGAGCGCCAGGACCTTGGACAGGATCTCGCGCATGATCTCGTCCGTGCCGCCGCCGATCGGGCCCAGGCGCGCGTCGCGCGCCATCCGCTCGATCTCGTACTCCTCCATGTAGCCCGCGCCGCCGTGGAGCTGGAGGCACGTGTCCATCACGTCGAAGCACGCGCGCTGGGTCGCGAGCTTCGCCATCGTGACCTCCTTGACCGCGTCGCCGCCGTGCACGAAGCGGCGCAGCGCGTCGTAGGTCACCACGCGCGAGACGTGGACGGTCGTGGCGATGTCGGCGAGCTTGTGGCGCAGCGCCTGGTGGCCGGTCAGCGGCTTGCCGAACGCGTTGCGCTGCTTGGCGTAGGCCACCGTCTTGTCGTAGGCGACCTGCATCGCGCCGACCGCGCCGAGCGCCATCACCAGCCGCTCCCACTGGAAGTTGGCCATGATCAGGTAGAAGCCCTCGTTCTCGCGCCCGAGCAGGTTCTGCTCCGGGACGAAGGCGTCGTCGAAGGCCATCAGCGCCGTGTCCGAGGCGTGCCAGCCCAGCTTCTTGATCGGCGAGGCGGAGACGCCCTCCTGGCGGTCGAGGATCAGGAAGGACAGGCCGTGGTGGCCGCCCTCGCTCGTCGTCTTGACCGCGGTCACCCAGAAGTGCGCGCGCACCCCGTTGGTGATGAACATCTTCGAGCCGTTGACGACCCAGCCGCCGTCGACCCGCCGCGCGTGGCTCTTGAGCCCGGCGACGTCGGAGCCCGCGTCCGGCTCGGTGATCGCGAGCGCGCCGATCTTCTCACCGGCGATCGCCGGCGCGAGGTAGCGCTGCTTCTGGTCCTCGGTGCCGAACTTCGCGATCGGCGGCGTGGCGATGTTGGTGTGGGCGCCGACGCCGGCGGCGAGGCCGCCCGAGCCGCAGTGCGCGAGCTCCTCCACGAGGATCGCCTCGTGCAGGAAGTCGCCGCCCTGGCCGCCGTAGCGCTCCTCGTACTTCAGCCCCAGGAACCCGTGCGCGGCGAACTTGGCGAAGACCTCGTCCGGGAACCAGCGCGCCGCCTCCCACTCGGTGGCGTGCGGGCGCAGCTCGGCGAGCACGAAGCGGCGGATCGACTCCCGCAGCGCCTCGTGCTCCTCGGAGAACGGCGGTTCCGGGCTCAAAGGCCGTACGAGCGGCCGATGACCTCGAGCATGATCTCGTCGGTGCCCGCGCCGATGCGGTTGAGGCGCAGGTCGCGCCAGACGCGCTCGACGCCGTACTCGGTCATGTAGCCGGCGCCGCCGTGGATCTGGATGCACTCGTCGGCGACCTCGACCGAGATCCGCGCGGCGTGCAGCTTCGCCATCGAGATCTCGCGGACGGGGTACTCGCCGTTGTTGAAGCGCCACGCCGTCATGTAGGTCAACTGGCGCGCGGTCTCGATCTTGGTGGCCATCTCGGCGAACTTGTGGCGGATCACCTGGAACTTGCCGATCGAGCGGCCGAAGGCCTGGCGCTCGAGCGCGTACTTGAGCGTGAGGTCGAAGCAGGCCTGGGCGCCGGCGACGCAGCCGGCGGCGCCGATCAGCCGCTCGCCCTGGAGCTCCCAGCTGATGTGGTAGAAGCCCTTGCCCTTCTCGCCGAGGATCGCGGAGGCCGGGACGCGGACGTCCTGGAAGGCCAGCAGCGCGGTGTCGGAGGAGTGCATGCCGAGCTTCTTGAGGCGCTGCTCGCGGACGACGCCCGGGGCGTCCATCGGCACGAGGAAGAGCGTGATGCCGCCGTGGCCGGCGTCCGGGTCGGTCTTCGTGACCAGGACGATCACGTCGGCGCGATGCCCGTTGGTGATGTAGGTCTTGGAGCCGTTGATGACGTACTCGTCGGTCGCGGCGTCGTAGATCGCGCGGGTCTTGATGCCGGCGACGTCGGAGCCCGCGTCGGGCTCGGTGATGCCGAGGCAGAGGATCTTCTCGCCCTTGATCGCGGGGACGACCCACTCCTGCTTCTGCTCCTCGGTGCCGAAGGCGATGATCGGCGGCATCGCCATGTCGGTGTGGACCGCGATGCCCATGGCCAGGCCGCCGGAGCGGGCGTGGACGAGCTCCTCGGCGAGCACGAGCGACGTGTAGTAGTCGCCGCCCTGGCCGCCGAGCGCCTCGGCCTTGTCGAGGCCCAGGAAGCCCAGCTCGCCCATGCGGGTGAAGACGGAGTCCGGGAACGTCGTCTCCTCCCACTCCTCGGCGTGGGGGGCGAGCTCCTTCTGCGCGAAGCTGCGGATCGACTCGCGGAGCTGCTCGTGCTCGTCGGTGAAGATGAAGTGCTTGCGACTGGCGCCGAAGTCGGGCTTCAGGACGTCGTTCTCTGCGGTGGCCATGGGCGGACCGTAACGGCCGGGCCGTCAAAAGTAAACAGTGGCACGTCCTACTTTCAGCCGGGCGGCGAGAACGCCGACGCGCACGTCTCGCCGAGGTTGCGGCCCGCCTCCTCGACGGACATGCGCCCGGCAGTGACCTCGACCATGGCGACGACGCCCAGCCCCCGCAGCGTCGTGAGGATCCAGCCGACCGGCACGTCGGCGCGGATCTCGCCGCGCTCCTGCGCGGCGAGCAGGTATGCCTCGAGCGGGTTGGCGCCGTCGTTGGTCGGCGTCAGCGCGCGCTCGCGCAGCTCCGGGTTGGCGTCCAGGAAGCGGTAGCGGTCGCCGATGGCGATGATCCGCGGGCCGAGCTCGCAGAGCAGCTCGCGCGCCGAGCCGGCCGCGCTCAGCGCCTGCTGGACCGTCTCGGCCGCCTCGCGCAGCACCTCCTCGAAGAGCGCGTCGATCAGGTCCTGGCGCCGCGGGAAGTGGCGGTAGACCGTCGTGCGCCCCAGCCCGGAGGCGTCGGCGACCTCCTGCATCGTCGCCTGGGGGCGCTGCGCGAGCAGCGCCACCGCGGCGTCGAGCACGGTGCGGCGGTTTCTTCGGGCGTCAGAGCGGAGCCGTGCGTCGGTTGTCTCGCGGGGCATGGAACCTCCAATGGTGCCGTAGCGGATCACGGCATGTGAACGCTCTGTTCCGTTCCGGCCCGACCTCCTGCCGCACGTTGGCCGAAGTGGCCGAAGCGTGGCGCACAAACGCTCACCGATCGGAATCCGGATCACCGCGATCCCGGCTGGGCGCCGTCGCGGGCCGCGTGCTTTGCTTCCGGGTCCATGGCCTACGAGACCGTCCGCTACGACGTCGCCGACACGGGTGTCGCGACGATCGCCCTCGATCAGCCCGAGACGCGCAACGCGCTGTCGGACGCCGTGCTCGACGACCTGCTCGCGGCGTTCACCGCCGCGCGCGACGACGAGGCGGTCCGGTGCGTCGTCCTCACCTCCACGCACGAGAAGGTCTTCAGCAGCGGCGGCAACCTCGCCGGCTTCGCCGAGGGCGTGCCGCTGGTCCACAAGCACTTCGGGACCGACCGCTTCCCCGCGCTCTTCCGGCTGATCGGCCAGCTCGGCAAGCCGTCGCTCTGCGCGGCCAACGGCCACGTCCTGGCCGGCGGCCTCGGGCTCGCGCTGGCCTGCGACCTGATCGTCGCCCGCGAGGGCGCGACCTTCGGGACGCCGGAGATCAACGTCGGCGTCTTCCCCTTCATGATCA
>JAOPZG010000445.1 GCA_025964215.1 Conexibacter sp. | reverse complement strand
CCCGGCAGCGCGCCGGCGACCCGCTGGGTCACGGCGATCGCCAGCGCGTCGAGCAGCGCGTGCGGCATCGGGCCCGGACCCTGCCGGGCGGCGGGCGGGGCCAGCGGCGTGTGTCGACCGCCGTCGGCCATTACGCAGCCGCGCTCCGGCCCGTGCGGTGCAGGTAGCGATCCTCGGGCTCGGGCACGGCGTCGAGCACGCGGTCCAGGATCGCGTCGGCGGTGACGCCCTCGCTGAGCGCGTCGTAGGAGAGCACGAGCCGGTGGCGCAGGACGTCGGGCGCGAGGTCGCGCACGTCGCCGGCGTTCACGTAGCCGCGGCCGCGGAGCATCGCCAGCGCGCGGGCGGCGTGCACGAGGCCGATCGGCCCGCGCGGCGAGGCGCCGAACTCGACCATGCCGGCGAGGTCGCCGAGGCCGTGGGCGTCGGGGTTGCGCGTGGCGTCGGCCAGCGCGACCGCGTAGGCGATGATGTCGCGGTCGACCATGACCTGCGCGGCGGCGGCCGCGTAGCGCTCGAGGTCCGGGAGCTGCAGGCGCTGGCGCACCTCGGCTGCCGCGCCGAGCGAGCGGCCGACGACCGCGGCCTCCTCGCCGGGCGTCGGGTAGTCGACGACGAGCTTCATCAGGAAGCGGTCGACCTGCGCCTCGGGCAGCGGGTAGGTGCCCTCGGACTCGATCGGGTTCTGCGTCGCGAGGACGAGGAAGGGGCGCGGGACGGGGAACGTCTGGCCGCCGATGGTGACCTGGTGCTCCTGCATGACCTCCAACAACGCCGACTGCACCTTGGCGGGCGCGCGGTTGATCTCGTCGGCGAGCAGGATGTTGCCGAAGACCGGGCCGAGCTCGATCTCGAAGCGGCCCGTGTCCGGGCGCCAGATGCGCGTGCCGACGAGGTCGGCGGGGACGAGGTCCGGCGTGAACTGCACGCGCTTGAACGTGCCGCCGACGACGTCGGCGAGCGTCCGGACGGTCAGCGTCTTGGCCAGGCCGGGCACGCCCTCCAGCAGCACGTGGCCGCCGGCCAGCAGGCTGACGAGCAGCCGCTCGAGCATCGCGTCCTGGCCGACGATGACGCGCTTGATCTCGTGCAGCGCCTCGCCGAGCGCGCGGCGCGGGTCCTCGTGGATGTCGTCGCGGAAGTCTGTGGTCTCGTCCATCGTGTTCTCCTCTGCCAAGTCGTGCGAAGTCGTTGGAAGTTCTAGATCAGGCGGCCGAACCAGCGCAGCGACAGCGCCGCCCCGAGGCCGATGAGCGCGAGCGCCGCGCCCGCGAAGCCGGCCGTGATCTGGCGCGGCTCCTTCTTGGTGCCGAGCTGCGAGCCCAGGCGCTTGTAGACGTCCGAGAGGTCCTCGGCCGACTCGGCGTTGTAGGACTTGCCGCCGGAGACCTGGGCGATCTGGCGCAGCGTCGGCTCGTCCGGCGGGACCGGCTTGGTGACCTTCGGCCCGGTCGGGTTGCTCTCCGAGCGCGGGACGGTGATCGTGCCCGAGGGCGTGCCGAGCGTCACGGTGTAGATGGGGATCTTGAGCTTTGCCGCGGCCTGGGCGGCGGTGACGGGGTCGACGCCCTTGATCGACACGCCGTCGGAGAGCAGCACGATCGCCGACGGCGGCTTCTTGCCGTTCTGCGACGGCGCCTGCTGCAGGACGCGCGTCGCGGTCTGGATCGCCTCGCCGGTCGCGGTGCCGCCGCTGGACTTCAGCCGCCCGAGCGCGAGGGCGAGCGCGTCGCGGTCGGTCGTCGGGTTGGCGAGGACCTGCGGGATCTGGTTGAAGGCCTCGATGCCGACGTTGACCTGCTTGGGGACGGAGTCGATGAAGCGCTTGCCGGCGCGGCGCGCGGCGACGAGTCGGTTCGGCTTGACGTCGACCGCGAGCATCGATCCCGAGACGTCGGTCAGCAGCATGATCTGCGCGTGCTCGACCGGCACGGCGACCGTGCGCTGCGGCTTGGCGGCGGCGACCACCAGGACCGCGACCGCGAGCAGGAACGCGACGAGCGGGACGTGGCGGCGCCAGCGCGGGCGGCGCGGCGCGACCGACGCCGCGAGGGCGGGGGAGGCGAACGCCGCGGCCGCGCGGCCGCGGTCGCGCTGGAGCACGAGGTACCCGACCGCGAGGGCCGGCACCACGAGCAGCGCGATCAGGACGAGGGGAGCGCCGAAGCTCATCGAGCACCCCGGGCCGCGCAAGCGAGCCCCTGGCGAGCTCGCGCGCGCAAGCCGAGCCCTCTGGGCGAGGTCTTGCGCAAGCTCACGGCACCTTGGCCGGTCGGTTGGCGAGCGTCACGTCGACCTTCTGGGTCTGGCCGTCGCGCTGGACGGTCAGCTTGATCTTGTCGCCCGGCGCCTTGGTGTTGACGTAGGTCGAGAGGTCGGTCGAGTCGTCGATCTTCTGGCCGTCGATCTCGGTGACGATGTCGCCGGCCTGCAGGCCCGCGTCCTCGGCGGGGCCGCCGGTCGTGACCGAGCCGACCTCGGCGCCCGAGGGCGTCGTGCTGCTCAGGCTGGTCGGGGTCCCGATCTGCACGCCGAGCCACGCGTGCTGCACGGTCCGGCCGAGCTTGAGCCCGGGCAGGACCTGGCGGATCGTGTTGGACGGGACCGCGAAGCCGATGCCGACGTTGCCGCTGCTGACGCCGTTGGTCGCGATCTGCGAGTTGACGCCGATCACCTTGCCGCCGTCGTCGAGCAGCGGGCCGCCCGAGTTGCCGGGGTTGATCGCGGCGTCGGTCTGGATGACGTTGTCGATCTGGAAGCCGTGGGGCGCCTGGAGCGTGCGGCCGAGGCTCGAGACGATGCCCTCGGTGACCGTGCGGTCGAGGCCGAACGGGTTGCCGATGGCGATCGCGACGTCGCCGACGCTGACGCCGGAGGAGTCCGCGAACTGCAGCGGCTTGGTGCCGGACGGGATCGTCCCCGGGTCGATGTGGACGACGGCGAGGTCGCTGGAGGGGTCGACGCCCTTGACGTCGCCCTCGATCGTGCGGCCCTCGGTGCCGAACTTGATCTGGACGGTCGAGTTGTCCTCGACGACGTGGTCGTTGGTGACGACCGTGCCGTCCTTGTTGATGAGGAAGCCGGTGCCGCTGCCCTGGCCGGTCTTGATCGAGACGACCGCGGGGCTGTCCTGCGCGTAGATCGTGCCCGCGCGGGTCTGGCCGCGCGTTGGCGTGATCGGCTTGGAGGAGACGGCGGGCAGCGCGGCGGGGCGCGCGATGCCCTTGCTCGAGTGGCCGTTGCCGTCGAGCAGCAGGCCGGCGGCGAAGGCGCCGCCGCCGATGACGAGGATCGTCACGGCCGCGAGCGCGGCGACGCGGCCGCGCGTGAAGGGAAGGTTCATGCTAGAAGCTCTGTCCGATACCGAACG
>JAOPZG010000420.1 GCA_025964215.1 Conexibacter sp. | reverse complement strand
CGACCGCCCGCCAGGCCGCCGCCGCCGGCTACCGCCTGGTGCTCGGCGCGCGCTCGGCCGACAAGCTCGAGGCGCTCGCGGAGGAGCTCGGCGGCGCCGAGCGCGCGCTCGCCGTCGTGACCGACGTGACGAAGTGGGAGGACAACGAGGCGCTCGTCGCCGCGGCGGTCGGCGGGTTCGGCCGCCTCGACGTTGCGTTCGCGAACGCCGGCTTCGGCGCGGCGCGCGGGTGGCTCGAGGAGTCGCCCGAGCACTGGCGCGAGATGGTGCTGACGAACGTGCTCGGCGCGGCGTACACGGTGCGGGCGGCGATCCCGGCGCTGAAGGAGAGCAAGGGCCACGTCCTGATCACCGGCTCGGTCGCCGGCCGCCGCGTGATCCCCGGGTCGCTGTACTCCGTGACGAAGTGGGCGGTGACCGCGATGGGCGAGGCCGTTCGCGCGGACCTCAACGACACCGGGATCCGCACGACGCTGATCGAGCCCGGGCAGGTCGACACGCCGTTCTTCGACAACCCCGGCGAGGGCCGGCTGGAGCCCGACGACGTGGCGCGGGCCGTGATGTACGCCGTCTCGCAGCCGCCGCACGTGGACGTCAACGAGATCCTCGTGCGCCCGACGGCGCAGTCGGGCTAGGCGGTCGCGGACGTCGCGGCCAGCGCCTCGCGCGCCGCGGCCGCGACGGCGTCGCGGTCATCCGGCGAGAGCTGCATCCACCCCACGCCCCGCACCGCGCCCTCGAGGGCGAGCAGCGAGCACAGGCAGTCCTGCGAGCCGACCGCGTTCATCCGCAGCCACGCTTCCGTGGCGCCGACGTCGCGGAGCTGGTCCACGTCAGCGACCCCGACCGCTCGCAGGTCGTGCGCGAGCGCAGGTCCGATGTTGACCACGTCCTCCAGGCGGTCGGCCATGGGGGTGAATGTACGCGGGTTGGGCGTGTCGCGTCCAGTCGCTCGCGGTGCCCAGCGCGTTTGCGGTGGGTGGTGCGCGGCGTGGTCCGTCGTCACCGAGGGAGTGAGGCGCAGCGGGTCGCGCCCGGCGGGGCCGGTCGTCCGCGCGCCCCGGGGCTGGCGGGTCCGGGTCGTTTCGGGCTCCAATATGGAGCCCAGAACGACCCGGACCGCCCGCGCCGGCGCCTACGCCGTCCCCTCCGCCCCCGCCTGCGCCTCCGCGGCCGCTCGGTGCCCCGCGCGCGCCAGCGTCGTCGCGCTGATGACCGCGCCCACCGCCGCGAACGCGGCGCCCACCAGGAACGCCCGCTGGAACCCGTCCGACAGCGCGACGCCGCGCGAGACCGTCCCGGCGACGTCCTCCGTGCGCTGCGTCGCGACCGTCGCCAGCAGCGCCAGCCCGATCGACCCGCCGACCTGCCGGAACGTGTTCACCAACCCCGACGCGAGCCCGGCCTCCGGCCCGCGGATCCCCGTCGTCGCCGCGATCGTCACGGACACGAACGCGCAGCCCAGCCCGCCCGCGGTCACGATCGACGGGAAGAGCACCTGCGCGGCGTAGCTGCCGTCCGCGCTCACGCGACTCAGGCCGAGCATCCCGAGCGCCAGCAACACCATGCCGATCGTCAGCACCACGCCGGCGCCCACGCGCCCCGTCAGCCGGCTCGCGATCTGCGAGGTGATGATCAGCGTGCCGGTCATCGGCAGGAACGCGAGCCCCGCCTCGATCGGGTCGAAGCCCTTGACCTGCTGGAGGTAGAGCGACATGAAGTACCACATGGCGAACGCCGAGGCACCGATGCAGAAGACCACGATGTTGGCCGCCGTCACCGGCCTGTTGCGGAAGATCCGCAGCGGCACGAGCGGCGCGCTCGCCAGCCGGCCCTCGATCAGCGTGAAGGTCGCCAGCAGCGCCAGCCCCAGCGCGATCGTGATCAGCGTCCGCGACGAGCCCCACCCGTGGACGTCGGTCTCGACGATCCCGTAGGTCAGCACCACGAGCCCCGCCGTCACGGTCAGCGCGCCCGAGAGGTCGAACGACCTCGCCGCGCCCGCGTCGCGCTTGCCGCGCATCACGATCCGCAGCCCGAGCAGCGCCGCGACGATCCCGATCGGCACGTTGATGAGCAGGATCCAGCGCCACGAGAGCGTCTGGGTCAGGATCCCGCCGAGCAGCGCGCCGGTCGCGCCGCCGACGCCGCCCATCGCGCCCCAGAGCCCGAGCGCCTTGTTGCGCTCGCCGCCCTCGGTGAAGGTCGTCGTGAGGATCGAGAGCGTCGCCGGCGCGACGACCGCGCCGCCCAGGCCCTGCAAGGACCGCGCCGCGATCAGCTGGCCCGAGGTCTGCGCGATCCCGCCGAAGAGCGAGGCGAGCGCGAACAGCAAGAGCCCGCCCGCGAAGACCTCGCGGCGCCCGATCAGGTCCGCCGCGCGCCCGCCGAGCAGCAGGAAGCCGGCGAAGGCCAAGGTGTAGGCGTTGACCACCCACTGCAGGCCCGTCGCCGAGAAGCCGAGGTCGCCGCGGATCGACGGCAACGCGACGTTGACGATCGAGACGTCGAGGATGACCATGAACTGCGCGAGGCAGCACAGGGTCAGGATCAGGGACTTGTGGCGGGCGGCGTCGGCAGGACTCACGACGCCGCATTGTTGCACACGCAATCACTGCGAGTGCGCCGCCATCGGGACTGCTTAGGCCGCGGCGTCTTCCGCGTGCGGCAGGACCGAGATCACGCGGCCACGGCGGCCGGTCTTGAAGTCGAGCGTGCCCTGCGCCTTGGCGAAGAGCGTGTCGTCCTTGCCCATGCCGACGCCCGCGCCCGCCTTGAAGCGGGAGCCGCGCTGGCGCACGATGATCTCGCCGCCGTAGACGATCTCGCCCGCGAACTTCTTGACGCCCAGGAACTGGGCGTTGGAGTCGCGGCCGTTCTTGGAGGAGCCGAGGCCCTTCTTATGTGCCATGAGGTGCTCAGCTCCCCTTCGAGATCTTCGTCACGCGGATCCGCGTGAGCTCCTGGCGGTGGCCCATCTTGCGACGGTAGCCCCGCTTCGGCTTGAACTTGTTGACGCGCAGCTTGGGGCCGCGCAGGTGCTCGACGACCTCGGCCGCCACGGAGACCTTGCCCAGCTTGTCGCCGAACAGGGTGTCCTCCCCCGCGAAGAGCAGGGGCTCAAGGTCGAGCTTGGCGCCGGCGTCGCCAGGCAGCCGCTCGACGAGGAGGGTCTGGCCCTCTTCGACGCGGTACTGCTTGCCGCCGGTCTTGACGATCGCGTACATGGTTGTCCGTTACTCCGAAGTTG
>JAOPZG010000519.1 GCA_025964215.1 Conexibacter sp. | reverse complement strand
GACACGCTCGGCGACGAGGCCGACCGGCCCCACCGCATCACGTACAAGAAGCTGACGCGGACGTAGTGGGCGCGTCGCGGGCGGGAGTGGGTCCCGCCCGCCGGTCCTAGGCCTTCGCGCGCTTCTTCTTGGCCCGCGTGGCCGCGCCCTTCTTGGCGGCGGCGCTGCGCTTGGCCGCGTTCTTCTTGCGCGTCGCGGCCGCCTTCTTGCCCGCCTCGCTGCGCTTGCCCTTGGGACGCAGGACCTCGGAGCGGATCGCCGCGGCCGCGTCCTCGAGCTGCTCGAGCAGCGCGCGCGCCTGCTTCTCGCTCTTCTTCGCCCCACCCCGGCCGCCGGCGATCACGGTCGCGACGCGCTTGCGGATGCCGTCGGCGTGAAGGCGGTCGATGAGGTCTTCCTGCTTGCGGTTCGTGGCCATGGAAGGGAGGTACCCGCGTGGGCGGCCACGATGCATCCGCGCCGCAAGCGGACGGCGGTCCGCGGGCACTACCGTGTTGCTCATGGCCGCCGCCCTCACCATCACCGAGTTCACCGACCCCGCCTGCCCGTGGGCGTTCAGCGCGGAGCCGTTCCGCTGGAAGCTCGATTGGATGTACGGCGAGCAGATCGACTGGGACGTGAAGCTGGTCGGGCTCTCCGAGGATCCGGCCGAGGCGGTCGCTCGCGGGTTCACGCCCGAGGTCCTCGCCGGCGCCTTCGCGATGATCGGCCGCGAGCACAAGATGCCGATCACGACCGCGGTGCCCGAGCGCATGGCCGCGTCGATCCCGGCGTGCCGCGCCGTCGTCGCCGCGCGGCTGAACGCGCCGGAGCAGATGCGCGCGCTGCTGCGGGCGCTGCGGCTGCGGACGTTCCGCGGCGAGCTGCTCGACGCCGAGGAGACGATCGCGGGCGCCGCGGTCGACGCGGGGCTGGATCCGGAGGAGCTGCGCTCCTGGATGGACGACGGCGCCACCCAGGCCGCCCTCGACCAGGACATGGCCGCCGCCCGCCAGCCCACGCCCGCGGCGCTCGTCCAGAACGAGCGCCTCGCCGACTGGCCCGGCGGCCGCCGCTACACCTGCCCGTCCTACGAGCTCGAGAACACCGAGGGCACCCACCTCTCGGCGCCGGGCTTCCAGCCGTTCCGGGTGTATGACATGGCGACGGCCAACCTGCTGCCGGGCGTCGCACGGCGGCCGAAGCCGGAGTCGGTGAGCGAGCTCTTGTCGTGGGCCGGGACGCCGCTGGCGACCCAGGAGGTCGCGGTCGTCTGCGAGCTCTCGCTGGAGGAGGCCCGCGAGGCTTTGAGCGCGGTGGCGACGGAGGAGCCGGTGGGCTCGGATGGGTACTGGACGCTTTCGGCGGCTTAGCCGTCTCGGGCGCGATGTGGCTGACGAGGCCGAGGGTGCACGGCCGTGGCCCGGACGCCTTTGGCGAAGCGGGGATGCGTGATGTCGCCATCCGCGCGGAACGGCTGAGCGCGGCGTTCGGTGCCCACACGGTCCTCCACTCGGAAAGAGCCATAGCCACGACCACAGCAACGCGTCGCCGCAGAGCTAGCGCGTAGTGAGCACGGTGGTGACGTCACGCATCACCGCCGACCACCAACGCGACACGCCGCGCCCTACACCAGCCCAGCGATCCGCTCCAGCGCCACCGGGATCTCCCGCGCCATGTCGATGACCACATCGGCGCCCGCCAGGTCGGACGCCCGGAACGGGCCGGTGGCGATCGCGATGACGTGGCAGCCGTCGGCGCGGGCACAGGCGATGTCGCGGGGTGTGTCGCCGATGATGACGGTGCGCTCGCGCGGGTAGGGCGGCTCGCCGCGGGCGGCGCCGTGGCGGGTGCGGGCGATCTCGGGGAGGTCGGTGCGGTCCTCGGAGTCGGAGCCGAAGGCGCCCTCGCCGCGCGGGAAGTGGTGGCCGATCCCGGCGCGGTCGACCTTCAGGCGCGCGATGCAGTCGAGGTTGCCGGTCAGCAGCGCGAGGTCGACGTCGGGGCGCGCGTCCAGCAGGTCGAGGACCTCGGGGACGCCTGGCGCCAGGTACCCCGACATGTCGCCCGGACAGCGGTGCTGGTACTCGGCGCACGCCATCACGCGCACGTCGCGGGCGCGGTCGTCGACCCGCTCGGCGGGCACGCCGGCGAGCGTCAGCAGCGAGCGGGCGATCGCGTCGTCGGTCCGGCCGGCCGCCTCGATCTTGCCGCTCGGGATCTCCTCGAGCAGGTGGATCCGCATCAGCGCCGCGTGGAGGGCCTCCGCATGCTCGCGCGAGGCCTTGAGCAGCAGCGTGCCGTCGATGTCGAAGAGGAGGAGCACGTGTCCCGTGGATTAGACCACGTCGATTCCCAGGTAACGCCGCCGCCGCCCCCGTATGCTCAGCTTCGCCTTTTCATGCAAGCAGAATCGAAGCGTTTGTCAGGGGCGATGACATCTGCGAGGGTGGAGCCAGGGATGCGAACGGGGATGAGAACGGCTAGGGACCGGCCGCTGCGCCGGCGCGCGCGCGAGAACGCCCTCATGCGCAGCGTCGAGGACGCCGAGGCATTCCGCGAGTTCTACGTGGAGAACGCCCAGCGGGTGGTCGTCTTCTTCACGCGCCGGACGCTCAACGCCGAGGTCGCGCTCGACCTCGCGGCCGAGACGTTCGCCGTCGCGCTCCAGCGCCGCCGCCAGTTCCGCGGCGGCACCGACGCCGAGGCCGAGGCGTGGCTCTTCGCCATCGCCCGCAGCCAGCTCTCGCACTACTGGCGCCGCGGCGTCGCCGAGCGCCGCGCGCTGGAGCAGATCGGGCTCGACCCGCCGTCGCTCGCGCAGCTCGAGCTCGATCGGATCGAGGAGCTCGCCGGCCTGCCCGAGCTGCGCCGCCGCGTCCAGCACGCGATCTCCGGCCTCAACCCGCAGCAGGCCTACGCGGTCACGCAGCGGATCGTCGAGGAGCGCGAGTACGACGACCTCGCCGCGGAGCTCGGCGTCTCCCAGGACGTCGTGCGCGCCCGCGTCTCCCGCGGGCTGCGCGCCCTCGCCGCGGCCGTGTAGCGAACGGCTAGCGCGCGAAAGACACGTCGGTCGCCAGCCGCTGCGCGAACGCGGCGGCGAGCTTCGCGGCGTTGAGCACGTCGTCGAGCTGCACGAGCTCGACCGGCGAGTGCATGTAGCGCAGCGGCAGGCTCACCAGACCGGTCGGGATCCCCGAGCGGCTGATGTGGATCGCGTCCGCGTCGGTCCCCGTGAAGCGCGAGGAGGCCGACAGCGTGTGCGGGATCTCCTCCGCCTCGGCGGCCGCCAGCAGCAGCTCGGAGACCTGCGGGTGGATGATCGAGCCGCGCTCGACGACCGGCCCGGAGCCGAGCGGGTGCGTGCCGTTCTCGCGCTCGTCGATGCCGGGCGCGTCGGTGGCGTGCGTGACGTCGACGACGATCGCGACGTCCGGGCGCACCGCGTGCGCGAACGTGCGCGCGCCCGCGAACGTGATCTCCTCCTGGACCGCCGCGACCGCGACGACGTCGCCCGGCGCGCCGCCCGCCTCGGCGACCAGGCGCGCCGCCTCGTAGGCGACGAAGCAGCCGAGCCGGTTGTCCATCGCGCGCGAGATGAAGCGGTCGTTCGGCAGCTCGACGGGGTCGGCGGCGATCACCGCGACGTCGCCGATCCGGACCAGGGCCTTGGCCTCGTCGCCGTCCTTGGCGCCGATGTCGATGTGCAGGTCCTTCATCTCGGCGGCGCGCTTGCGCTCGTCGTCCTTCAGCAGGTGGATGGGCTTCTTGCCGACGACGCCCGGGATCACGCCGTCGCGCGTGCTCAGCGCGACGCGCTGGCCGACGAGGATGCCCGGGTCCCAGCCGCCGACGCCGATGACGGCGAGGTAGCCCTTGTCGTCGATGTGCGTGACGATCAGGCCGATCTCGTCGATGTGGCCGACGATCGCGACCGTCGGGCCCCCGCCCGTGCCCTTGACCCGCGCGGTGACCGTCCCCATGACGTCGGTGTGGACCTCGGCGAACGGCGCGCACGCCTCCGCGAACGCCTTGGCCGGCGCGGTCTCGTAGCCCGACGGGCCGGTGGCGGTGAGCAGGCTGCGCAGGACGTCGGGGAGGGGCATCGGCGGGAGGCTATCGCGCGCGCATGGTCCTCCCGCGGTCGGGGGATCACGGTCGCGGCCAGTACGACCGATGACCGGAAGGCATGGGGATGGCGCACCACGGCTCGAGCAGCCGCCGGCGAGGACCGGTGGCGACCGCGTGGGCGCTCGGCGCGCTCGGCGCGGCGCTGGTCCTGGCCGGCGTGCTCGCCACCGCGCTCACCGGCCACGGCGCCGGGACCGCGCAGGACGTCCGCCACGTCTCGGTCTTCGTCCTCACCGCCGGCCTCGTCTTCCTGCGCGCCGCGACCGTGCCCTCCGGCCGGCGGATCTGGGTGATCATCGGCCTCGGCGCGCTCTGCGACCTCGTCGCGCAGGCGCTCTGGACCTTCGTCTACGACAGCTCCACGACGAGCCCCGCCGACGCCCTCTTCGGCGTCGCCTACGTGCTGCTCGTGATCGGCCTCAGCCTGATCCTGCGCCGCCGCGTCGGCGACGCGCTGCGCACCTTCTCCTTCGACGCGATCGGGATCACCGTCTTCCTCACGGCGATCGGCAGCGCGATCCTGCTCGTGCCGATCATGCGCCACAGCGACACCTCGCAGGTCGGTGGAGCGCTCTGCGTCTTCTACCCGGCCGCCGACGCCGCGCTGTGGTCGGTGATCTTCGCCGTCTCCTCGTTCACCGGACGGCGCCAGGGCCGGCAGGACCGGCTGCTCGGCGCCGCCTTCCTGGTCCTCTGCCTCGGCGACGTCCTGCTCGTCCTCGGCCAGGCGGGATGGCTCGACCTCACGGCGCTGCGCCCGTGGTCCGGCCTCGCCTGGGAGTCGAGCGGGCTCTTCCTCGCGGCCGCCGCCTGGGCGCGCCCGTCGCCGGCCGGCCAGCTGCGCGTCGGCGGCTGGTGGGAGAGCGGCCCGACGCTGCTGTGGACCGCCTTCGGCGCCGGCGTGCTCGTCGCCGCGCGGGCCTTCGAGCTGCCGGCGATGGTCGTCGTGCTCGGCGCGGCGACGCTCGTCCTCGCCGCGCTCCGCGGCCGGCGCGTGATGCAGGAGGTGCGCGAGCTCGTGGTCGTCCGCGCCGAGTCGCTGGTCGACGAGCTCACCGGCGCCGCCAACCAGCGCGCGCTCTTCGCCGAGCTCGCGCTGCTCACGCGCGAGGACGGCGAGGACGGCCAGCGCGTCGCGCTGATGATCTGCCACCTCGAGGGCTTCGACGAGCTGACCGACACGCTCGGCCACGAGGCCGCCGGCGACCTGCTGCGCGCGGTCGCGGCCCGCCTGGGCCCGGTCGCGCCCGGCACGCTCGCGCGGCTGCACGGCGACGAGTTCGCCACGATCGTCGAGGACGGCGACCCGCTGGCGGTCGCCGCGGCGCTCGAGGCCGCGCTCGCGCGGCCGGTCTCGATGGACGGGATCGCCGTCATCCTGCGCCCGGTCTTCGGCTACGCGCGCTTCCCCGAGGACGCGACGACGCCCGCCGGGCTGGCGCGCCGCGCCGACGTCGCGCGCCGCGACGCCAAGGACCGCGGGCT
>JAOPZG010000398.1 GCA_025964215.1 Conexibacter sp. | reverse complement strand
CTGCTTGAGCGCGAGCGGCACGACGGGGTACAGGGCGAGCATCCGGCGGCCGAGCAGGTAGAGCGTGACCTGCGGACCCGGCACGTTGGTGACGACGAGGTTGAAGAACCGTTGGCGCGCCTGCAGCCGCGCGGCCTGGCTCATGATCGTCGGCGGCGCGAAGTCGGCGAGCTGGGTCAGCGTCTCGGCGCCGACGGCCTGCCCGGACTCCTTGAGGTCCTTCATCGCCTCGTGGACCAGCGCGAACGCGTCGGCCGGGTCGCGGACGCCGACCGGCAGCGGCGCCCACATCGTCGCGACGCGGTTGCCGAGCGCGCCCGCCTCGGTCTCCGCGCGCACCGACACCGGGACCATCGCGCGCAGCTCCAGCCCGTCGGTCGCCTCGCCGCGACCGCGCATCCAGCGGCCGAGCGCGAGCGCGACGGCGGTCAGCACGACGTCGTTGACCGTCCCGCCGAGCGCCGACTTGATGGCCTTGAAGCGCGCGAGGTCGGTGTCGACCCACGTGTAACGCCGGTGCGGCCCGATCGGGACGTTGAGCGGCGAGTGCGGCGCGGGGCTGAGGCCGGCGCGCGCCATCGAGCCGAGGCCGGCGATGCCGCCCGCGACGCGCTCGGCGACCTGGCGCGGCGCGCGCGTGAGGTGGCGCAGCCCGCGCATCGCCTCGGCCGGGATCGTGGTGCGCTCCAGCAGCGCCTCGGCGAGCAGCTCGGTGCTCGTCGGGACCGGGCGCGGCAGCCACGGTGAGGACGGCTGCGCGGTGGGCAGCGGATCCGGGGAGGTGTCGAAGAGGACCGAGACGATGTCGACGCCGCTGACGCCGTCGACCAGCGCGTGGTGCGTCTTGGAGAGGATCGCGAAGCGGTCGTCGGCGAGGCCCTCGACGAGCAGGATCTCCCAGAGCGGCTTGCTGCGATCCATCCGCTGGCCGAAGATCCGCGCCGCCAGGCGCTTGAGCTCCTCGTCGCCGCCCGGCGCGGGCAGCGCGGCGTTGCGGATGTGGTAGTTGGGGTTGAAGTGCGGGTCGTCGACCCAGCGCGGGCGGCCCTGGCCGAGCGGGACGAACGCGAGCCGCTGGCGGTAGCGCGGGACGAGGTGCAGCCGCGACTCGATCGCCTCGACCAGGTCGTCGTAGGCCGGCGCCGGTCCGTCGAAGGTCATGACGGCGGCCACGTGCATGTGGGCGCCGCCGTCCTCGAGGTGGAGGAAGGACGAGTCGAGAGCGGTCAGCCGGGTGGGCACGCGACCGATCGTCCCATCCTCGTGGGGGCCGCCGCAAGGGGCCTCCGCGCCGAGGTTCTTGCAGTGCGGCTGCAACAGACCTGTTGTAAACCTTCAACAGCGTGTGTAGGGTACTCGCGGCACGGGTAAGTCACCCTCGTCTGCACCCCTCCGGACTTGGAGCCAGCACCGATGGACCTCAGCGATCCCGCGACCTTCGGCCGCATCTACGACCAGCACCGGCGTGGCGTCCACGCCACCGCGTACCGCGTCCTCGGCAGCTCCTCGGCTGCGCAGGACGTCGTCCAGGACGTCTTCCTGCGCGTGTGGCGCAACCCCACCAAGTTCGACGCGCGCCGCGGCGAGATCGGCAGCTACCTGCGCCTGATGGCGCGCAGCCGTGCCGTCGACCTCTGGCGCGAGACCCAGGCCTCGGGCCGCGCCGAGGACAAGCTGAAGGTCGTCGTCGCCCACGAGGTGCCGCGGCCCGAGACCCAGCCCGAGCAGCTCGCGCTCACCTCGGCCGACCGCTCGACCGTCCGCGCGGCGCTGGGCCGCCTGCCCGACCCGCAGCGCGAGGCGCTCGTGCTCGCCTACTGGGGCGGGCTGACCGCCGACCAGGTCGCCAGCCACGCGGGCGTCCCGCTCGGCACGGCGAAGAGCCGGATCCGGCTCGGGCTCGCCCGGCTGCGCTCCGAGCTCCAGGCGCAGCAGGCGGAGATCGGTGCCGGCGCGGCGGCCGAGGCCGAGCTGACGCCCGTCGCCGCCTAGCGCCGCGGCGGGCTGGGTAGGGTCCGCACCGTGCCGGTGCGTGGACTGCCCTATGACGACGTCGTGGACGAGCTCCGCGCCGCGGAGCTCGCGTGGCTGGGGGAGGGCGTGCCGTGGTTCGACGCCCACACCCACATCGGCCACCACGACCCCGACGGCTTCGAGGCGGACCCCGAGGAGCTGATCGCGGCGCTCGCCGCCGCCGGCCAGCAGCGGGCGCTCGTCTTCGCGATGCAGGAGCCCGACGGCTACCGCGGGCCCAACGACTGGGTCCTGCGCTCGGCCGCGGACTCCGGCGGGCGGCTCGTCCCGCTGGCCCGGATCGACCCCAAGGCGCCGGACGCGATGGAGGAGGCGCACCGCTGCCTGGAGGGCGGCGCGCGCGGCTTCAAGCTGCACCCGCGCAGCGACGGCTTCGTCCTGCCGCACCCGGTCGTCGACGAGCTCGTCGCGCTCGCGGGCGAGCGCCGGCTGCCCGTGCTCTTCCACGCCGGCCGCGGGATCCCGGACCTCGGCGAGTCGATCGTCCAGCTCGCGCGCGAGCATCCGGGCGCGCGGCTGATCCTCGCGCACGCCGGGATCAGCGACCTCGGCCTGCTGGCGCCGCACGTGGGCGCGCTGCCGAACATCCTCTTCGACACCTCGTGGTGGCACATCAGCGACATGCTGACCCTCTTCGCGACGGTCCCGCCGGGGCAGATCCTCTACGCCTCGGACATGCCGTACGGCGGCCCGCGCTACCCGTCGTTCCTGATGCTGCGCTGCGCCCGCGCGGTCGGGCTGGCGCCCGAGCAGGCGGCGGCGATCGCGGGCGGGCAGCTCGAGCGGGTCCTCTCCGGCGAGGAGCTCGCCGACCTCGGGCCGGCGCCCGGCACGGGCCGCCTCGGCGTGCGCGTGCTGAGCTTCGAGCGCGTGATCAGCTACCTCGCGGCCGCCGTTCAGATGACCTTCCGGCAGGGCGACGCGACCGAGGCGCTGGCCTTGGCACGGCTGGCCTGCCAGGCGCCGGAGGGCGCGCAGCACCGCGAAGCGCTGACGGAAGCCGATCGGCTGATCGCGCTCGCGCAGCAGCGGCTCGCCGAGGGCGTGGACCCAATCGGCTGCGTCTACCCGGCGATGCTCGCGATGGTCCTGGTCGGGACCGCCGAAGCGCTTTCGCCTGCATAGAGCGGCCATTGACAGTCCGGCAGGAGTGTGCGCCGGATCACACACTCGGCGAGAACGCGGGCTACGCTGCGACGAACATCTGTTCGAAGACGCCGAACCGCTCCCGCCTGATCGGGGGTGGACGGGGGACCCAATCGCCGATCGTGAGTGCGCTCCGATCGGCTGGGGCGAATCCGGGCCACGTGGCCCCGTAGCGACAGGCCGACGCGTGCCCGATGCACGTGCCAGCGGCCTGCCGCGAGCCCGACAGCTAACCCCGAGGCGCTGATCACGCAGGAGGTGCCTCGCATGAGGCTCGACAACCTGCGCGCTCCGGGTCTCACGGGCGCGCTGCTCAGCACGACCATCCTCGCCGCGGCTCCGGCCGTCGCGAGCTCCGATACGTCCTCGTCCACCCCGATCACGGCCGCCGCCGCGCCGGCTCCGGTCGCCAAGACGGCGTCCTCGCTGACGGTCCGGAGCGTGCGCCGCACGGTCATGGCCGGCAAGGCGATCGTCGTCCGCGGGGCGCTGCGTCCCGCCGGCGCCGGCCGCGCCGTCTCGCTGCAGCTCGCCAAGGGCGGCGGCGGCTGGACGACGGTCGACCACGACCGCACCGACGGGCACGGCCGCTACGTCCTGGTCTGGCACTCCGCCAAGACCGGCACCAAGCGCGTGCGCGTCCACTTCGGCGGCACGCGAACGCTGTCCTCGGCGCGCCACCTCGCCGGCACGGCCCGCTTCTACCGCCGGGCGCTGGCCTCGTGGTACGGCCCGGGCCTCTACGGCGGCCACCTCGCCTGCGGCGGGACGCTGACGCCGGGCACGCTCGGCGTCGCCAACAAGTCGCTGCCGTGCGGCACGAAGGTCACGCTGCACTACCGCGGGCGCACGGTGCGCGTCCCGGTCGTCGACCGCGGCCCCTACGTGGGCGCCCGCGAGTTCGACCTCACCGCGGCCACGCGGGCGAAGCTCCACTTCGCCTCGACGGGCACGGTCCTCACCACGCGCTAGCGCCACCACGCGCGGGGCCGTCGAGGGACGACAGATGGTTGCGATGCGGCCAGCAGTCGTCCCTCGACGCCCAGGGGCGTCGGCGTCGCCTCGTACCCTGACCGGGTGGCGAAGCGCGTCATAGCCCATCTCGACTGCGACGCGTTCTTCGCGTCCGTCGAGCTGCAGCGGCGGCCGGAGCTCAAGGGGCTCCCGGTCATCGTCGCCGGCAGCGGCCCGCGCGCGGTCGTGACGACCGCGTCCTACGAGGCGCGCAAGTTCGGCGTCGGCTCCGCGATGAGCGCGGCGGAGGCGAAGCGCCGCTGCCCGCAGGCCGTCACGATCCCGCCCGACCACCAGGCCTACTCCGAGAAGTCCGCGGAGGTCTGGAGCCTGGTCCGCGACCGCGTCGAGCTCCTCCAGCAGGCCGGGATCGACGAGGCCTACGCGGACCTCACCGGCGTCGACAAGCCGCTGCGCGTCCTGCGCGCGCTGATCGCCGACGTGCTCCAGGAGACGGGGATCCAGATCTCGGCCGGGATCGCGCCCAACCGCCTCGTCGCGAAGATCGCCTCCGACCTCGGCAAGCCCGCCGGCTTCGTCGCGATCGGCCGCGAGCAGTGCGCGGCGCACATCGCCGACCGCTCGCCGCGGATCGTCCCGGGCATCGGCCCGAAGACCGCCCAGCGCCTCGCGGAGCTGGGCTACCCGACGCTCGGCGCGCTCCAGAACGCGCCGGTCGAGCAGCTCCAGGAGCGCTTCGGCGAGCGCTACGGGCTCGACCTCCACCGCCGCTCGCACCTCCACGACGAGTCGCCGGTCGTCACCACGCGCGTCGCGAAGTCCCGCTCGGTGGAGACGACCTTCGACGAGGACGTCGCCGACCACGCCGAGCTGGAGTCGATCCTGCGCGGCCAGTCCAAGCGCCTCGCCGAGGGCCTCCAGCGCAAGGAGACGCGGGGGCGGACGATCGCGATCAAGGTCCGCCTCGACGACTGGACGACGGTCACCCGCGCCCGCTCGATCGACACCTACATCAACGACGAGGCCACCATCATCGAGGTCGCGCTCGAGCTCTTCCGCGACTACGCGCCGCCACGCCCGGTGCGCCTGCTCGGCGTCCGCGTCGCGGGCTTCGAGGGCGTCGAGGAGGAGCCGGCGGTCGCCGCGCCCCGCGGCGCGCCGCCCGGCCAGCTCGTGCTCTTCGCGCTCGGATAGCCTCGGCGCCATGTCCCACCTCACCGTCGGCGGCCGCCGCCTCTTCCACCAGCGCGCCGGGGCCGGCGAGCCGCTGCTGCTGATCCAGGGCATGAGCGGGACGCACCTCTCCTGGGGCGAGCCGTTCGCGGCCGACCTCGCGCACGACTTCGACACGGTGGCCTACGACCACCGCGGCATCGGCCGCAGCGACCCGGTCAGCGATCCGTTCTCGATCGCCGAGCTGGCGCAGGACGCGGTCGGCGTGCTCGACGCGCTCGGCTGGGAGAGCGCGCACGTGCTCGGGATCTCGATGGGCGGGATGATCGCCCAGGAGCTCGCGCTCAACCACCCCGAGCGGATCCGGACGCTGACGCTCGGCTGCACGTACTGCGGCGGGCCGGGCTCGGCGCTCGCGCCGCAGTCGACGCTCGAGCGGCTGACCGCCGGGATGATGTCCGGCGACCGCGAGCTGGCGATCCGCACGGGCTTCGAGGTCAACGTCTCCGCCGCGTTCGCCGCGCAGGAGGGCAACTACGACGCGTTCCGGACGATGGCGAAGGCGCTGCCCGCGCCGATCCCGGTGATCATGCTCCAGATGCAGGCGATCGCCGGGCACGACACGAGCGCGCGGCTGCCCTCGCTCGATCTCCCGACGCTCGTGATCCACGGCGACGAGGACATCATGTTGCCGGTGCAGAACGGGCGGCTGATCGCCTCGCTGATCCCGGGCTCGCGGCTGGAGGTCCTGCCCGGCGTCGGGCACGTGTTCTGGTGGGAGCAGCCGGCGCGCAGCGCGGAGCTGATCCGCGCGCACGCGCTGGCCGCGACGTCGCGCGGCTAGTAGAGGGCGCCGGCGAGGCGCCGGCGGGCGTCGCGCGCGAACGGGTGGTCGACGCCGAACGCGTCGAGGATCCCGACCACGACGCGGCGCAGGTCGTCCTTGGAGCCGTTGGCGCTGGCGATCGCCTCGATCAGGAGGTCGACGGCCTGCTGCGGGTCGCCGCCGTCGAGGGCCTTGAAGGCGTCCTGGGCGCCGGGCACCTCGTCGCGCTCCAGGCGGATCCGGGCGGCGAGGCCGTCGGCGCCGAAGTCGCCCTCGGCGTTGGCCAGGGTCTTCAGCGCGCCATCGAGGTCGCCGGCCTTGCGCTGGAGGATCGCGAGGCGCAGCTTCGCGTCGGCGCGCGCGGGCGCGAGCGCGATGGCGCGGCGCAGCGACTCCTCGTCGCCGGCCTCGATCAGCGCGTCGGCCTCGGAGGGCAGCAGCGCGTCGAAGAACTGGGCAACCTTCGGCGGCGGCTGCGCGCCGATGAACTCGGAGACGACCGCGCCGTCCTTGAACGCCTTGACCGCCGGGATCGACTGGATCCGGTAGTCGGCGGCGATGCGCTGGTTGGCATCGGTGTCGAGCTTGGCGAGGACGACCTTGCCCTCGCGCTCGGCGGCGGCCTGCTCGAGGAGCGGGCCGAGGGAGCGGCATGGGCCGCACCACTCCGCCCAGAAGTCGACGACCACGGGGATCGTCTTCGACTGCTCGATGACCTGCTGCTGGAAGTCCTGCTCGGTGACGTCGATCACGGCCATGTCTCCTAGGGTACGACGGGTGAAGCTGTTTCAGGAGCGAAGCGGATCCGGCCCGCCCGTCGTGCTGCTGCACGGGCTGACGGCGACGCACCGGTACGTGGTGATGGGGTCGAAGTCGCTGCAGCGCGCGGGGCACGACGTGCTGGCGTACGACGCGCGGGGGCACGGGGCCTCGGATCCGGCTCCGTCGCCCGAGGCCTACACCTACGCGGACCTCGCCGGCGACCTGCTGCGCGTGATGGACGAGGCCGGCATGGAGCGCGCGGTGCTGGCGGGCGCGTCGATGGGCGCGCACACGGCGGTGCGCGTCGCTTTGGAGCACCCGGAGCGCGTGGCGGGGCTGGTCGTCGTGACGCCGGCCTACGACCCGGAGGACTGGCCGGGGGACCTCGTGCGCTGGGACGCGCTGAGCGACGGGCTGCGGCACGGGGGCGTCGACGGGTTCGTGGAGGCCTACGGGAACGACGTCCCGCCCGCCCCCGAGAAGTGGAAGGCGACGCTGCAGACCGTGCTGCGCCAGCGCCTCGGCGCGCACGAGCACCAGGACGCGGTGGCGGACGCGCTGCGCGCGGTCCCGCGCTCCCGGCCCTTCGACGCGCGCGTGCAGCTGCGCGGCATCACCGCGCCGACGGTCGTCGTCGCCGATCGCGACGCGCCCGATCCCGGCCATCCGCTGGCCGTGGGCGAGTTGTACGCCTCGCTGATCCCGGGCGCGCGGCTGGTCGTCGAGGAGGAGGGGCAGAGCCCGATCGCGTGGCAGGGCGGGCAGCTCTCGAAGGTCATCGCCTCGGTCGCCGCGGAGGCGGCCGCCGCCTCCGCGTGAGACGGATCGCGGGGCGCCTCGTCGGGGTCGCGGTCGTGGTCGTCGCGGCCACGGCGTGCGCATGGCTGCTCTTCCGCGTGCTGCGCCCGGAGCTCTTCCACGACGGCGACGAGTCGCTGCCCAGGTACCTCGAGCGCGCGTTCCTGCACTTCGACTTCGGCCGCTCCGAGCAGGGCAGCCAGCGGCCGGTCGCCGACCTGATCCGCGAGGGGCTGCCGGCCGACGTCAGCGTGCTGAGCGGCGGGTTGCTCTTCGGGGTGGTCGCCGGCATCGGCGGTGGCATCTGGTGCGCGCGCCATCCCCGCGGGATCGGCTCCCGGGTCGCGCAGTTCGTCGCGATGGTCGCGATGTGCGCGCCGGTGTACGTGGTGGGCCTCATGGCCCTGCTGCTCTTCGGGGCCGACATCGCGATCGTCCCGCTCGGCGTCGGGATCCCCTTGCACTACGTCGACTTCGACCAGTCGCCCTCGCGCTGGCTCGGCGCCCTCATCGTCCCCTGGATCGTGCTCGGCTTGCCGCTCGCCGCCATGTGCCTGCGGGTCATGTTGGGGCAGATGGTCGAGGTCGCCGACGAGGACTACGTCCGCGCCGCCCGCGCGAAGGGATTGGGGGAGTGGACCGTGTTGCGTCGCCACATCGCCCCCGCCGCACTCGCGCCCACGACGATGCTGGCCGGCGCCGCCATGCCGCTGCTGATCACCAACGTCGTCCTGATCGAGCAGGTCTTCTCCATCCCCGGCGTCTTCCGCGACCTCACCCGCTCCATCGGCACCTCCAACACCACGCTGATCCTGGGGATGACGGCCGTGGGGGCGTTCCTGATCGCGACGACGACGCTGCTGTTCGACCTGCTGCTGGTGTGGCTGGACCCGCGGGTGCGGGCGGGGCAGGCGGGGTCGTAGGGTGTCGACGATGGTCGCTGCGCCTGCCGGGTACTCCAGGACACCGCTCGTCAGGGGCGGCGGTCCGGGCCTCAAGCTCGTGATCCGGAAGGAGCTGCGATGAGCGACGCCGTCTTCACGCGGGATGGCGAGGCGTTCGCGCCGTCGGTCCATGCGCGGGGTCCGTGGGATGCGGAGTCGATGCATGGCGGCCCGCCGACGGCGCTGCTCGCCCGTGCGATCGCCGCGCTTCAGACGCGCATGCCGATGCGCTGCGTCCGCCTGGCCGTCGAGTTCCCGCGGGCGGTGCCGCTCCAGCCCGTGCTCGCGTCCGCGCGCCTCACGCGCCCCGGCAAGAAGCTCGCGCTCGCCGAGGCGCGGCTCACGACGCTCGACGGCACCGAGGTCCTGCGCGCCAACGCGACCCTGCTGCGCCGAGGCGACGTCCCGCTGCCGGACGCCAAGCCCGACGCGCCGATCCCCGGTCCGGACCAAGGCTCCCCGGCCTCCTGGACCGGCGGCGACGAGGACGCCGGCTTCCACCTCACCGCCATCGAGCTCCGCTTCGCCCGCGGCGACTGGGGCCACGGCCCGGCGCTCGGCTGGTTCCGGTTCCGCATGCCCTTGGTCGCGGGGGAGGAGACGACGCCGCTGCAGCGTGCCGTCGCGTTCGCCGACTTCGGCAACGGCCTCAGCCGCGTCCTCGACTTCCGCACGCACCTGTTCGTCAACACCGACCTCACCGTCCACCTGCACCGCGAGCCGGCGGGGGAGTGGGTCGCGCTCGACGCCCGCACCGACCTCGACCGCTCCGGCGCCGGCCAGGCGACGTCGGTCCTCCACGACGAGCGGGGCCGGATCGGGACCGCCGCGCAGTCGCTCTTCGTGGACGCGCGGGGCTGAGCCCGTGCCCAGCACGCCCCGCGAGATCACCGTCAAGAGGAAGTGCTGCAAGAGCGACCCGCGCTGCAAGCGCTGCCCCGTCGTGGCGAAGCGGCTCAGCGCGGTCGGGATGGCCGAGCGCACCGGACCCCGCACCTACGTCGTCGACGCCACCAAGAAGTCCGCCAAGCGCGCCCGGCGCTTCAAGGCGGCCAAGGTCAAGCTGTAGCTTCTGCGGACCCGATGCCGCCGCTCCCGCTCCCGCTCCCGGACCCCGAGCTCGCCGACGACGCCATCCGCCTGCGGCCGCCGAGCCTCGCGGACGTCGCGGCGATCACCGCCGCCTGCCAGGACCCCGGCATCCAGCGCTACACCTTCGTCCCGGTGCCCTACGGCGAGGACGACGCGCGCGCCTGGATCCGCGACGCGGAGCGCAACCGCGCCGCCGGCGTCGCCATGAACCTGCTCGCGGTGGACCACCACGACGACACCGACGTCCTCGCCGCCGTCGGCCTCCTGCACCCCGACTGGCGCGCCCGGAGGATCGAGGTCGGCTACTGGGGCGCCCCGCACGCCCGCGGGCGCGGCGTCGTCACCCGCGCCGTCGCGCTGCTCGCCCGCTGGGCGCTCGCCACCTTCGACGTCGCCCGCGTCGTGGCGTACATCGACGCGCCGAACGCCGCCAGCCGCGCGGTCGTCCAGCGCGCCGGCTTCACGCTCGAAGACGGGCCGCCCGACCCCGTCGACATCAAGGGCCGCACCTGGATGTTGGTGTGCTACTCGCTGAGCGCGCGATGACCGAGATGATGGCCATCGCCGACGGCCCGCCACCCGCGCCCGCCGCCGAGCCCGAGCAGCGCGTCTCTTCGCTGGAGCTCTTCTTCGACCTCGTCTTCGTCTTCGCGATCACGCAGGTCACCGCGTTCATCGCCGGCCACCCGGACGGGACCCGGCTCCTCGAGGGCATGGCGATCCTGATCGCGGTCTGGTGGGCGTGGGGCTCCTACGCGTGGCTCGGCAA
>JAOPZG010000390.1 GCA_025964215.1 Conexibacter sp. | reverse complement strand
CGCCGAGGCCGAGGCGGCCGGGACGCTGCGCCGCGGGCCGCTGGAGCGCGAGGTGGCCGACGCCGTGCCGGGCACCGGCGAGCTCGCGTTCCCGGGCAAGCTCGCGATCGAGGACGGCGCCACCCGCGCGCCGCGCCTGGCGATCGCCGACACCGGCCACGACCGCGTCCTGATCTGCTCGCTCAATGGCGAGGTGGAGATCGAGCTCGACGGCCTCTACCAGCCCCAGGGCGTGCGCTTCGACGGCGTCGGCGACACCGCCGCGCTGCTCGTCTGCGAGACCGGCGCCGACCGCGTCTGGCGGATCCCGCTCGACGGCCGCGGACGGCGGGAGCTGCTGACCGATCAGCTGCGCTCGCCGTGGGACGTGATCGTCTGGCACGGCCACACGATCATCGCCGAGGCCGGCCGCCACCGGCTGTGGGCGATCGACCGCGCGGGGGAGCTCCAGCTCCTCGCCGGCACCGGCGCCGAGGCGCTGCACGACGGCCCGGGCCTGGAGGCGGTCCTGGCCCAGCCGTCCGGACTCGCGCTCACCGCCGACGGCGACCTCGCCTTCCTCGACGCCGAGGCCAGCGCGCTGCGCGTCGTGCGCGCCGGGACGTTCGCGGTCCAGACGCTCGCCGGCGCCGGCCTCTTCGCCTGGGGCGACGACGACGGCGACGCCGAGCACGCGCGGCTCCAGCATCCGCTCGGCCTCGCGCTCGGCCCCGGCGGCGAGCTCTACGTCGCCGACACCTTCAACGACCTGATCCGCGTCTGGCGCGGCTCGCACCTGTGGACCGTGCCGGTCCAGGGCTTCGCCGAGCCCGGCGGGATCGCGGTCCTGCCCGACGGCCGCCTGCTCGTCGCCGACACCGGCAACCACCGCGTCGTCCGCGTCGACCCGCTGCGCGCGCGGGCGGTCGCGCTCGACGTCGGGCGCCCCGCGTCCTCCGACGCGCCCGACGGCCAGCCCGCGTCGGTGGCCGGGACGATCGTGCAGCCCGCCGGCTCCACGGTCCCGGTCTCGCTCGAGCTGGACCCCGGCGACGACGACCTCGACCCCGCGGCCGGCCCGCCGATCCGGGTCCGCGCCGTCGCCGACAACCCGGCGCTGCTGCGCGAGCCGACGACCTGGACGGCGAGCGCGCTGCCGGTCTCGATCGACCTCGCGCTCGGCGAGGGCTCCGGCCGCGTGACCGTCGAGCTGCTCGCCGCGACCTGCGGCCCCGACGCGTGCCGCCTGCGCCGGACGCAGCGCGCGTACGACGTCCTTCTAACCTGAGAGCCGCCATGCCCGAGCTGCCCGAGGTCGAGATCACCGCCCGCCGCCTGAGCGCGGCGCTCACCGGTGCGACGATCGAGTCGACCCTCGCGCCGGGGATCAACGCGCTCAAGACCTTCGACCCGCCGTTGCACGCGCTCGACGGGCGGAAGATCGAGGGCGTGCGGCGGATCGGCAAGCACGCGGTGATCGACGTCTCCGGGGATCTCCATGTCCTCGTCCATCTCATGAGCGCGGGCCGCTTGCAGTTGTATGACAAGCGCGCGTCGCTGCGGGACCGCACGTCGCGCCTGCTGATCCGCGTGGACGGCGGCAGCGGCGAGCGCGAGCTGCGGCTGCGCGAGTTCGGGACCAAGCAGGCGGCGTGGGTGAAGGTGCTGACGCCGGAGGGCCTCGCCGCCGACGACGCGGTCGCGAAGCTCGGGCCGGAGGCGTGGCCGGATCCGCCGGAGGACCTCGCGGCGCTGCTGAAGCCCGTCGGCGCGCGGCCGCTGCAGGCCGCGCTGCGCGACCAGCGCGTGATCACCGGGATCGGCCGCTCGTGGGTCGACGAGATCCTCTGGACGGCGAGGCTCTCGCCGTTCAAGCGCGCCAACGACCTCGACGCCAAGGAGGCGGCCGCGCTGCGCGCCGCGATCCTCGCGCGCCTCGGCGCGGCGATCGACCACTACGAGGCGGTCGTCACGCTCCCGATCCCGGACAAGCTCCCGCTGCCGCTCGAGGTCCACCGCCACGCGGGCGAGCCGTGCCCGCGCTGCGGCACGACGATCGAGGCGGTGCACTACGAGTCCTACGTGCTCTGCTACTGCCCGCACGACCAGACCGGCGACCGCGTGCTGAAGGATCGCCGGCTGTCGCGGTTGCTGAAGTAGCGCGGGCCTATCATGAAGGCCATGGGCAAGATCAAGGAGGGCCAGGAGGCCCCGGACTTCGAGCTTCCCGACCAGGCGGGCGCGCCCGTCCGGCTCTCGAGCTTCCAGGGCCGCAAGGTCGTGTTGTACTTCTACCCCAAGGCCAACACGCCGGGCTGCACCACGCAGGCGTGCGGGATCCGCGACCACGAGATCGACTACGAGAGCGCCGGCGCCGTCGTCCTCGGCGTCTCGCCCGATCCGGTCAAGGCGGTCAAGAAGTTCTACGAGAAGCAGCACCTCAACTTCGAGCTGCTCGCCGACGAGGACCACGAGGTCTGCGAGGCCTACGGCGTCTGGGTCGAGAAGTCCATGTACGGCAAGACCTACATGGGCGCCCAGCGCTCCACGTTCGTCATCGACGAGGCCGGCATCGTCCGCAAGGTCATCAAGAAGGCCAACCCGGAGACGCACGACGAGGAGGTCCTCGGCATCCTCGGCGCGATGGACGCCCCCGCGGCCTAGGATGCCCACCATGTCCCGCCGCGACGAGCTCGACGCCCTCAGCTCCAAGGAGCTGCACGACCGCGCGGTCAAGCGCGCCGAGAAGCACCTCGACGTCAAGTTCCTGTGGAACCTCATGAAGCTGGTGCCCGCCGCCGAGGCCGCCGCGGGCAACAAGGACGAGGCCGACTACGACGTCTACCAGTGGTCGAGCCAGGTCGCCGACACGTTCCGCGACGACGACGGCAAGCTGTCCGACGCGCTGCGCCCGGTCTACCTCGACTACCTCGAGCAGCACCCCGACGCGTAGCGCCCTCAGCCACCACGCCGGTGTGCCAACTGACCTCCGGCGTTCAGGAATCACGGAGTCCTGCCGACGATCCGGAAAGACGACCGTGACGACCGTGGCTAAGGAAACAGGACTCTCCGCATGACGACACAGGTGGCCGAGCGATACCGGCTGGTGACCCGCTCCGACTTCGACGGGCTGGTGTGCGCTGCCCTGCTCAAGGAGCTGGGCATCCTCGACGACATCCTCTTCGTCCACCCCAAGGACATGCAGGACGGCAAGGTCGAGCTCAGCGACCGGGACATCACGACGAACCTGCCCTACGTCCCGGGCGTGCACCTCTCCTTCGACCACCACGACAGCGAGACGTCGCGCGTCACCGACGCGCCCGAGAACCACGTCATCGTCCCGGGCGCCAAGTCCGCCGCGCGCGTGGTCTACGACTACTTCGGCGGCGCCGAGGTCTTCACGCTCGTCGGCGAGGACATCATGTCGGCGGTCGACAAGGCCGACGCCGCGGACTTCACGCGCGACGACATCCTCACGCCCCAGGGCTGGGACTACATCAGCTTCCTGATGGACCCCCGCACGGGCCTCGGCCGCTTCCGCGACTTCCGCATCTCCAACTACCAGCTGATGATGCAGCTGATCGACGACATCACGACGAAGTCGATCGAGGAGATCCTCGAGACCCCCGACGTCGCCGAGCGCGTCGAGCTCTACCGCGAGCACGCCGACGCCGCGATCGACCAGGTCGCCCGCTGCTCGGTGCAGCACGGCAACCTCGTCGTCCTCGACTTCCGCGACGAGGACGTCATCTTCGCGACCAACCGCTTCACGGTCTACGCGCTCTTCCCCGACTGCAACATCTCGATCCACGTGCTCTGGGGCCTGCGCCGGCAGAACACGGTCTTCGCGACCGGCAAGTCGATCCTGGACCGCTCGAGCCAGACCGACGTCGGCGAGCTGATGCTCTCCTACGGCGGCGGCGGGCATGCCGCGGCCGGCACCTGCCAGGTCGCCAACGAGGACGCCCCGCGCGTCCTCGGCGAGCTGATCCGCAAGATCAACGCCGACGGCTAGGACGCGCCTGCGTAGAGTCCGGGCGGATGGCTGTCCGCCCGGTAGGTGACGAGGACGTCGACCCGCTGGCGGTCACGCTGATGCGCGCCTTCGCCGACGATCCCGTCACGCAGTGGGTCTACGCGCGCGACGCGAAGCGGCCGATGTGGTCGCATCGCTTCTTCCGCTGGCAGCTGCGCCGGCTCCCGCGCCAGGAGGTCAGCTGGACGACGGAGGACGGCACCGGCGGCGCCGCGCTGTGGGCGCTCCCCGGCCGCTGGCGCGAGGACACGCGCGAGACGCTGAGCCTCCTGCGCCTCACGCTGCCCGGCGTGCTGCCGCGGCTGCCGCGGGTCCTGCGCGGCCTCGGCCAGGTCGAGGCGCGCCACCCCGCCGAGCGCCACCTCTACCTCGCGGTGCTCGGCGTCGACCCCGACCGCCAGGGCGAGGGCGTCGGCTCGCGGCTGATCCAGCCCGGCCTCGACCTCTGCGACCGCGAGCAGCTCCCCGCCTACCTGGAGACCGGCAAGGAGCGCAACCTCGCGTTCTACGGCCGCCACGGCTTCGCGGTGGTCGACGAGCTGCGCCTGCCGAAGGGGCCGCCCGTGTGGTTCCTCTGGCGCGAGCCGCGCTGAGCGACCTCCTACGGTGTGGGGCGTGACCCCCGCCTCCCCGCCGCCGCACGCCGTCGTCTTCGACAACGACGGGCTCCTGCTCGACACCGAGGCCGCGTGGACCCGCGCCGAGGTCGCGCTCTTCGCCCACCACGGCCACACGTTCACCGACGACCACAAGCGCGACATGATCGGCTCCTCGCACACGGTCGCGGCGGGCAAGCTCGAGGTCATGCTCGGCCTCCCGGGCGCGGGCGAGGCGCTGATGGTCGAGCTCCACGACCGCGTCATGGCCGAGGCCGCGACCGGCACCGTGGAGCCGCGGCCGGGCGCCGTCGCGCTGGTCGACGCGCTGCTCGCGGCCGGGATCCCGATCGCCGTCGCCTCCAACTCGCCGCGCGCGTTCCTGGACCTCGTGCTGCGCAGCTCCGGGATGGCCGGCCGCTTCGCGATCACCGTCGCCGGCGACGAGGTCCCCGAGCCCAAGCCAGCGCCCGACATCTACCTCGAGGCCTGCCGCCGCCTGGACGCCGACCCGACCCGCTCGGTCGGCCTGGAGGACTCGCCGACCGGCGCCCAGGCCGCGAAGGCCGCCGGGCTGACGGTCATCGGCGTGCCCTACCTGCCCGGCATGGAGATCCCGCCGGCGGACGTCGTCGCCGCGTCGCTGGCCGACGACGTCGTCCTGGAGACCGTCGGACTCGTACCCTCCCGGGGGTGACCGCCGCCGCCGCGACGCCCGCACCGATCGTCGCCGGCCTCGGCGGCTTCTTCGACGCGGCCGGGCAGTTCTTCAGCAACCTCGCCGACATCCACTGGGGCGCCCTCGCGCTCGGGCTGATCTGCTTCGGGATCTACCTCTCGATCCGCTCGCGCGCCTTCTACAACGTGCTGCGCGCCGCCTACCCGACGGAGCGGATCGAGTTCAAGCGGATCTGGGGCGCGTACATCGCGGCGTACGGCTTCAACAACGTCGTTCCCGCCCGCGGCGGCGACGTCATCAAGATCTTCCTGGTCAAGACCTCGATCCCGAACTCGACCTACTCGGCGATCGCCGCCGCGTTCTTCGTGGAGTTCGGCTTCGACGCGTCGATGGGCGTGTTCATCCTCACCTTCGCGTTCACGCAGGGCGTCTTCCCGAAGCCGCCGGACTTCTCGAAGCTCCACGCCTTCGACCTGTCGTTCTTCGCCTCGCACCCGCGCTTCCTGCTCTTCGTCCTGACCGCGCTGGCGATCGCCGGCCTCGTCGGCTTCGCGCTGCTGAGCACCAAGGTGAAGGCCTTCTGGGCGCGCGTGCGCCAGGGCCTGACGATCATCTTCGACCGCAAGCGCTACTTCCGCGAGGTCTGGCTGGTCCAGTTCGGCGGCTGGTGCTTCCGCTTCGCCGCGTTCTGGTTCCTGCTCGACGCCTTCCACATCGGCGGCTCGATCAAGAACGTGCTCTTGGTCCTGGGCGTCAACGCGGTGGCCGCGTGCGTGCCGTTCACGCCCGGCGGCGCCGGCGTCCAGCAGGCGTTCCTGGTCAAGGTCTTCGCCGGGACGGCGGCGGGCGCGACGGTCGCGGCGTACTCCGTCGGCCAGCAGATCGCGATCGCCGCGTTCAGCCTCGCGGTCGGCTTCTTCGCGCTCGTGACGGTGTTCAAGTTCCGGTCCTTCAAGGAGGTCATCGCCGCCGGGCGCGAGCATCGCGAGGCCGAGAAAGCGGCGGCCTCGCAGCCGGTACCCTGAGGTGCATGGAAGGCTTCGGAGGACTCTTCGGCGACCCGGACGAGCTGCAGCGCCGCATGGCGGAGTTCGCAGATCAGATGCAGGGTCAGCAGCGCCTGGCGTGGGCCGACAACGCGATCGGCCTGGCCGTGCAGATGACCGTCGCGGCGGTCA
>JAOPZG010000517.1 GCA_025964215.1 Conexibacter sp. | reverse complement strand
GGAGCCGGCCGCCACCGCCGCAAGCGCCCGTGCGTCGCCGCCGCGCGGTCGCGCTGGGCGCCGCCGCCGCGCTCGTGCTCCTCGCCGTCCTCCTCCTCACCCGCGGCAGGCACGACGACGCGCCGAGCGCCACGAAGGCGCAGCGGCCCACCGGCAGCGCCGGCGCCGTCCACCTCCCGCCCGGCCGGCCGCTCACGATCGCCTGGGGCGGCGACGTCACGCCCGGCTCCGCCTACGGCCTCCCGCCTGAGGACGGCCGCACGCTGCTCGCCGCCGTCCGCCCCCAGCTCCGCGGAGCCGACCTCGCGGCCGTCAACCTCGAGGGCACCTTCGGCATCGGCGGGACCCCGAAGTGCGGCTTCGGCGTGAGCCCGACGTGCTTCGCCTTCCAGGCCCCGCCGGCCAACGCCGCCGCGCTCTCGACCGCGGGCGTCGACTTCGTCAACCTCGCCAACAACCACGCGTGGGACTACGGCGCCGACGGGATGGGCCAGACCGTCCTCGCCCTCCGCGCGCGCCGCATCCGCTTCACCGGCCGGCCGGGCGAGATCGCCTACGTCGACCGGCCGCACGCGCGCGTCGCGTTCGTCGGCTTCGCCGCCTACCCGTGGACCTCTCCCATCCGCGACCTCCCCGCCGCCCAGGCGCTGCTGCGCGCGGCGGCCGCGCACGCCAACGTCGTCGTCGCGCTGATCCACGCCGGCGCCGAGGGCCGCACGCAGGGCCACACGCCGGACGCCGACGAGCAGGCCTTCGGCGAGCAGCGCGGCAACGCCCGCGCGTTCGCGCACGCGGCGATCGACGCGGGCGCCGACCTCGTCCTCGGCTCGGGCCCGCACGTCCTGCGGGGCATCGAGATCTATGACGACCGCCTGATCGCCTACTCGCTCGGCAACCTCGCGGGCTGGAAGAACTTCTCCGTCGCCGGCGCGTCCGCCACCAGCGCGCTGCTGCGCGTCCGGATCGGCAAGGCCGGCGCGTTCCGCGGCGGGACGCTCACCCCGCTGCACCTCGCCGGCGCGGGCGTCCCGCAGCGCGACCCGACCCGCGCCGCGGTCACCGCCATCCGCGACCTCTCGACGGCCGACTTCGGCGCGCGCGCACCCCACATCTCGGTGGTCGGCCGGCTCACGCGTGGCGAGCGCTGAGCGCATCTGCGACAGTCCCGCCGCATGAAGGACGTCCGGCTCACGCACATCGGCGGTCCCACGCTGCTCATCGAGGTCGGCGGGTGGCGGATCCTCACCGATCCGACCTTCGACGCGCCAGGCAAGCGCTACTTCTTCGGCTGGGGCACGACGTCGCGCAAGCTCGCCGGCCCGGCGATCGCCGCCGACGAGCTCGGTCAGGTCGACGCGGTGCTGATCACCCACGACCACCACGGCGACAACCTCGACCCCGCGGGCCGTGCGCTGCTGCCGCGGCTGGGGACGATCGTCACGACGGTGCCGGGCGCGAAGCGGCTCGCGAGCAGCGGCCCGACGCGCGGGCTGGCCGCATGGGAGACGACGCGCCTGGAGGCGCCGGGCAAGCCGGCGCTCGAGATCACCGCGACGCCGTGCCGCCACGGCCCGCCCGGCAGCCACCCGATCGTGGGCGAGGTCATCGGCTTCGCGCTCAAGTGGGAGGGCCAGGAGCACGGCGTGCTCTGGATCTCCGGCGACACGGTGCTCTACGACGGCGTCCGCGAGGTCGCGAGCAAGCTCACCGTCGACACCGCGATCCTCCACCTCGGCGGCGTGCGCTTCCCGGTCTCCGGGCCGCTGCGCTACACGATGACCGCGCACGAGGCGGTCGAGCTGCTCGGGCTGATCCGGCCGCGCGCCGCGATCCCGATCCACTACGAGGGCTGGAAGCACTTCCGCGAGGGCCGGACCGCGATCGAGGTCGAGCTCGCCACCGCGCCGCCCGAGATCCGGGATCTCGTCTCGTGGCTGCCGCTCGGCGCGCCGGTCGGGGAGACCGCAGCGCCCTGAGTCAAGAGCCGCCGGGCACCGGCACGCCTCCAGATCCGGCCCCGAACCGTCGATCATGGTGGTATGTCCTCCGCCACGCGAGCGCCCGTCAAGCGGGTCGGCCACAAGGGCGCCGGCCAGCTCGCGCCGGGCAACACCGTGGCGAGCTTCGAGGCCGCCCTCGCCGCGGGCGTGGACGTCATCGAGTTCGACGTGACCCGCCACCGCGGCCGGCTCGTCCTGGCCCACTCGCGCCTCGAGGCGCGGCGCCATCAGGTGGTCCCGCTCGCCGCCGGCCTCGCGCACCTGAGCGACCCGCGCTTCGCGCACGTCACCTTCAACGTCGACCTCAAGCGGCCGGGCTACGAGCTCCAGACGCTCGACCTGCTCCAGGCCGCCGGGCTGACCGACCGCTGCCTGATCTCCAGCCAGTTCGCGCGCTCCCTGGACCGCGTGCGCCGGCTCGACCCGGGCGTGCGCGTGGGGATCAGCGTCGGCGGCTGGATCTCGCGCCGGCGCCACCGCTGGAACCGCGGCCTGACGCAGCGCCTCGTCGTCGCGGTCGAGGCCGGCCGCTTCGACTGCCTGATGGCCCACCACGGCCTCGTCGACGCCGACCTCGTGACGCGGATGACCGCGTGCGGCGCCGAGGTCTACGCGTGGACCGTCGACTCGCAGATCCTGATCGAGCGCCTGCTGCTCACCGGCGTGGCGGGGATCACCACGAACGACCCGCGGCTCTTCGGGGCGCGGCTCACCGCGTGACGCCGGAGGTCGCGCCGCCGGCGTCGCCGAACGGCTCGTCGCGCCCGCGCACCGCGGCGCGGAAGCCCTCGGTCGCCGCCTGCTGCTGGAACGCGTAGCCCTCGGCGGTGTGGCGGGCGATCCCGTCGAAGACGGTGCCGAGCAGCTGCGTGGCCGGCAGGCCCTGGGCGAGCGTCTGCTGGTTGACGAGCAGCTTCATCATCTGGAGCTGGTTGAGCGGCATCCGGGCAATGCGGGCCGCCAGCGCGTCGGCGCGCGCGTCGAGCTCGGCGGCGGGCGGCGCCTCGATCGCCAGGCCCCACTCCAGCGCCTCGGCGCCCGAGAGGCAGTCGCCGGTAAAGAGCAGGCGCTTGGCGCGCTGCGGGCCCAGGCGCGCGGCCCAGAGCGAGGTGGTCGGCGAGCCCCACACGCGCGCCGGCGGGTAGCCGATCTTCGCGTCCTCGGCGATCACGAGCAGGTCGCTGCACAGCGCGAGGTCGGTCCCGCCCGCGACGCAGAAGCCGTGGACCTTGCAGATCACCGGCGTGCTCGCGGAGAAGAGCGACATGAACGCCCGGACGTTGCGCGCCATCATCGCGTGGTCGACCATCGGGTCCCACGTCCCGCGCGGGTCGTGGTTGGCGGCCATCGTGGCGGGGTCGAGCGGCGAGCCGTCGGGCGCGGCGGCGCCTTCGAGCCCCAGCCCCTCCGCCGAGTCGACCAGGTCGTAGCCGCCGCAGAACCCCTTGCCGTTGCCCGCGAGCAGGATCACGTGCACGGTCGGGTCGAGGTCGGCGCGCTCCACGCACGCCGCCAGCTCGTCGATCAGCGCCCGCGTCAGGCCGTTGCCCCGGTCCGGGCGGTTCAGCGTGATCCGCGCGACCCGGTCGGCGACCTCGTAGGTCATCGTCTGCATGGAGCACTTCTACCGCTACGAGCGGGGACGGCGCGCGAGGACGTCTGACGCGTCGCCTAGGCTCGGTCGCCCGCATGATGCCCGTCTCCGCCCTGACCGACCACCGCCCCCTGCTCGGCCACCATCCGGTCGGCGCCTCGACCGGCTTCCTGGTCGAGGATCGCGGCGACTGGCCGCGGCTGGCCGCGCGCGCTGCCGCGCTCTCGCCGTTCACGGCGGAGCTCGCCGCGCTGTCGGAGACCGAGCTGCCCGGGCTCGCGTCCTACCTCGCGCACGACGCGTCGCTGCCGTTCCGCTACGTCAGCGTGCACGCGCCGTCCAAGGACCTGCGGATGTCGGAGTCCAAGCTCGTCGACACGCTCGCGCGGCTGCCCACGATCGTCGACGCGATCGTCGTCCACCCCGACGTCATCGACGACGTCACCGAGTACCGCAAGCTCGGCGCGCGGCTGGTCCTGGAGAACATGGACTCGCGCAAGGGCGGCGGCCGCACGGCCGACGAGCTCGTCCCCTACTTCGCCGCGCTGCCCGCCGCCGGCCTCTGCCTCGACGTCGCCCACGCGCGCGACGTCGACCCCACGCTCGCCGGCGCGCACGACCTGCTGGACCGCTACGCGGTGCGGCTGCGCCACCTGCACGTCAGCTCGCTCGACGCGGACGGGCACCACGTCCCGCTGACCGACGCCGACGAGGCCGCGTTCGGCCCGGTCCTGCGTCGCTGCCGCGACGTGCCGTGGATCCTGGAAGCGCCGCTGGCGCCTTGAGCGCCGCGCCCTCCGCGCTGGAGCGACTCGCCGCCCACGGCGCGGACGGCTTCCCGCATCTGCTCGCGGCGCGGGCGCGGACGGACGTCGAGCTCGACCGCCTGCGCACGCGCTTCGCGGCGGTGGAGCGGGACCCGGACGTCGCGGTCGTCCTCTTCGGCTCGTGGGGCCGCCGCGAGCTGACCGAGCACTCCGACGACGACTGGCTGCTGCTGGTCGACGGGCCGGGCCGCGGCGAGGCGCTGCGCCCGGACGTCGAGGCGGTCCGCGCGCTGCTCGGCGCGGGCGCGCGCAAGCCCGGGACGCAGGGCGCGTTCGGCACGGTGAGCGCGAGCCGCGACCTCGTCGAGCACATCGGGCTCGAGGAGGACGACAACCGCAACCTCACGCAGCGGATGCTGCTGATGCTCGAGTCGGTCGCGGTCGTCGGCGCCGACGTGCACCGCGCCTGCTGGGAGCAGGTCCTCGACCGCTACCTCGCCGAGGGCCGCAGCGACCACCGCCCGCCGCGCTTCTTCCTCAACGACGTCATGCGCTACTGGCGCACGATCGCGGTCGACTTCGCCGGCAAGCACCGCGACGACGAGCGCAAGTGGGGCATCCGCAACGCCAAGCTGCGCACCTCGCGCAAGATGCTCTTCGCCGGCGGCCTCGTCCCGATCCTGCGCTGCCACGCGCTGCGCGGCGCCGACGTGCGCCCGTTCCTGGCCGCGCAGCTCGCGCTCCCGGCGACCGACCGCGTCGCCGATGCGTTCCTGAGCGCCGACCAGCTCGACGCGGGCGTCCGCTGCCTCGGCGCGTACGACCGCTGGATCGGGATCCTCGGCGATGTGGCGATGCGCGAGGAGCTCGCGGGCCTCGACCGCGCCAGCGCGCCGGAGTCCGCCACGTTCGTCGAGGTCCGCCGCCTCGCCGCGGAGTTCCAGAACGGCCTGCTCGCGCTGCTCTTCGAGACCTCGCTCGCGCCCGCGGTGCGCGAGTACGCGATCTTCTAGCGGGCGCCTACCGTGGAGGCCATGACCTCCTTCACCCCGCAGCAGCCCATCGGATCCGGCTTCGGCGCGCGCTCGACCGCCGCCGAGGTGCTCGCCGGGATCGACCTGACCGGGAAGCTCGCGATCGTCACCGGCGGCTACTCGGGCCTCGGCCTGGAGACCGTGCGCGCGCTCACCGGCGCCGGCGCGCAGGTCGTCGTCCCGGCGCGCCGGCCCGAGCACGCGCGCGAGGTGCTCGCGGGCGAGTCCGTCACCGCGGAGGTGGAGGCGCTCGACCTCGGGGATCTCGACAGCGTGCGCGCGTTCGCGGCGCGCTTCCTGGAGTCCGAGCGCTCCATCGACATCCTCATCAACAACGCCGCGATCATGGCGTGCCCCGAGACGCGCCTCGCGCACGGCTGGGAGGCGCAGCTCGCGACCAACCACCTCGGCCACTTCACGCTGACGAACCTGCTCTGGCCGGCGCTGGTGGCCGGCGGCGGCGGACGCGTCGTCGCGCTCTCCTCCACCGGCCACAAGCTCTCCGCGATCCGCTTCGACGACCTGATGTTCGACCGGGGCTACGAGAAGTGGGCGGCCTACGGCCAGGCCAAGACCGCCAACAGCCTCTTCGCCGTCCAGCTCGACGCGCTCGGCCAGGACGCCGGCGTGCGCGCGTTCGCCGCGCATCCGGGCGGGATCCTGACACCGCTCCAGCGCCACCTCTCCCGCCAGGAGATGGTCGACATGGGCTGGATCGACGCCGACGGCAACCAGCTCGAGACGCGCTTCAAGACGCCCGAGGCCGGCGCGTCGACCTCGACGTGGGCCGCGACCTCGCCGCGGCTCGACGGCCTCGGCGGCGTCTACTGCGAGGACTGCGACGTCGCCGCGCCGACCCACGTCGGCGGCGAGGACGCGCGGGTCCGCGGCGTCGACGCCCAGGCGATCGACCGCGACGCGGCCGCGCGCCTGTGGTCCGTCTCGGCCGAGCTGACCGGCGTCGACGCGTTCGCCCCGGCGGCCTGAACCCTCACGCAACCCTCAAGGGGGTCTGACCCCCTCGAGGGTTCGAGGGTTGCGGTGGCCGTCGAGCTACGATCCGGCGGTGCCCGACCGCCTGTACTTCACCGAGTCCGACGAGGCCAACGCGCTGATCGCCCGCGATCCGTTCGCGCTGCTCGTCGGGTTCGCGCTCGACCAGCAGGTCACCGTCCAGAAGGCGTTCGCCGGCCCGCTCGCGATCGAGGAGCGGCTCGGCGGCTTCGATCCCGCGACGCTCGCGGACGCCGACCTGGACAAGGTCTTCCGCGAGAAGCCGGCCGTGCACCGCTACCCCGGCGCGATGGCCAAGCGCGTGCACGACCTCGCCGTCCACGTCCGCGACACCTACGACGGCGACGCCGCCCGCGCCTGGACCGAGGCGACCGACGCCTCCATGTTGAAGGGCAACCTGGAGGCCTTGCCCGGCTTCGGCGAGATGAAGGTGAAGTCGATGTGCGCGGTCCTGGCCAAGCACTACGACGTCGCCGCGGCGCAGGAGCTCGTGCCCTGGCACCCGACGCTCGGCGACGTCGACTCCCCCGAGGCGCTGGTCGAGTACCAGGCGCTCAAGCGCGTGCACAAGTCCGAGTGGTCCAAGGCGAAGGTGCCGAGCGCCTGATGCGCGTCGCGACCCACCCCGGGAACTTCCACGCCGACGACGTCTTCGCGGTGGCCGCCCTGCGGCTCGCGGCGGATGACGGCGAGGCGGTCGAGGTCGTCCGCACGCGCGACGAGGCGGTGCACGCCGAGGCCGACGTGCGCGTCGACGTCGGCGGCCGCGACGACCCCGCGACCGGCGACTTCGACCACCATCAGAAGGGCGGCGCGGGCGAGCGCGAGAACGGCATCCGCTACGCGAGCTTCGGGCTCGTCTGGCGCCACGTCGGCGCGCGCGTCGCCGGCAGCGAGGAGGCCGCGGCGTCGATCGACGAGCGGCTCGTCCAGGGCGTCGACGCCAACGACACCGGCCAGACGATCGCCAAGGCGCTGATCGGCGACGTCCGGTCGCTGTCGGTCAGCGGCGTCATCGCGGCGCTCAACGCGTCCTGGGACGAGGACCTCAGCCCGGAGCAGGAGGACGCGCGCTTCGAGGAGGCGGTCGCGCTCGCTGCCGGGATCCTCGAGCGCCAGGTCGCCGGCGCCGCCGCCTACCAGCGCGCGCGCCAGCTGATCCTGGACGCGATCGGCCGCGCCGAGGACCCGCGCGTCATCGAGCTCGACCGCAACATGCCGTGGCGCGAGACGGTCATCGCCGGCGCGCCGGAGGCGTTGTACGTGGTCTACCCGAAGTCCGACGGCTGGGGCCTGCAGGCGGTGCCGAAGGCCGCGGGCTCGTTCGAGAACCGCCGCAGCCTGCCGTCCGCGTGGGCCGGGCTCAGCGGCGACGAGCTCGCCGCCGCGACCGGCGTGAAGGACGCCGTCTTCGCCCACACCGCCGGCTTCTACGCCTCGGCCGGCTCGCGCGAGGGCATCATCTCGCTCGCGCGGCTGGCGATGGCGCAGGGCTGACGGCCGCAGGCGCGCCGCCGCGGCCACGGGTGAAGCGGCCAGCGCGCGCGTCGCTCCCGCCGCCGAGCACCTCCGCGCTCGCGCGC
>JAOPZG010000355.1 GCA_025964215.1 Conexibacter sp. | reverse complement strand
AGGACCTCGACCCCGGCCTCGAGCGCCATGGCTCGACGATCGAGGCCCTGTGGATCTTCGAGGTGCCGATGGCGCTGCCGATCGACGCGCGGCTCCCCGACGCCCAGCTCGAGCGGGCACGGGCGGCATTGCGCCGCGCCAAGGCGGTGGGGGAGGAGTACGAGGGCGTCGAGGTCGCGACGGCGACGGTGCGCGCCCGGCGCGCGGGCGCCGCGATCGTGGAGGAGGCGCGCCGGCGCGGCGTGCAGGCGATCGTCCTGGCGGCCGAGGAGCCGTCGCGGATCCGGGGCGGGGCGCTGCTCGGCGGGCGCGGCGGTCCGATGGACAACTTCGTGGGGGACGCCACGAAGTACGTGGTCTCCAAGGCGGCCTGCGAGGTCATCCTGACCGCGCCGCCGTCGAGCGACATCCCGGTCGCGGGGGCGCTCGATCCCGAGCGGCATCCGACGCCGGTGGGCGACGAGGACGGCGGGCACGACCAGTCGATCAGCGCGGCGCCGAAGCTGCGTGAGCGGCCGCCGTCGTAGCCGAGGTGCAACCCACCCGCACGGGGGAGGGCTGAACGCCAGCCCGCTGGGTAGTGTTCGCGTCGATGTTCATCCTCATCGTCGGCGCGGGTCGCGTCGGCTCCTCAGTCGCCCGGTCCGCGTTGGCCGCCGGCCACACCGTCTCGGTCCTCGACGAGGACCCCCTGTCCCATGAGCGCCTCGAGGTCGGCATGGACCGCACCTGGGAGGAGGCCGGCGGCCGCTTCACCGTCGGCCACGGGATGGAGGTCGACGCGCTGACCGAGGCCGGCATCCACGAGGCCGACGTCTTCATCGCCTCCACCGACGGCGACAACACCAACCTGACGATCTCGCAGATCGCGCAGAAGCACTACGAGGTCGAGAAGGTCATCGTGCGCGTCATGGATCCGGCCCGGGCCGCCTGGTACCAGGAGCAGGGCCTGCACACGATCTGCCCGACGCAGCACGCGATCGAGATGTTCACCTCGGCGCTCGGCGAGATCGGCTAAAGGGGCATCAAGATGTACGTGATCATCGCCGGTGGCGGCAAGGTCGGCTGGAACCTCGCCCGCGAGCTCATCGACAAGGGCAACGAGGTGACGCTGATCGAGAGCCGCCGCACCCGCTACCTCACGATCGAGCAGGAGCTCGAGCATGCCGTGCAGTACTGCGACGCCACCGAGCTGTGGGTCCTGGAGCGCGCCGGCATCCAGCGCGCCGACCTCTGCATCGCCGTGACCGGCGACGACGAGGACAACCTCCTGATCTGCCAGATCGCCAAGGAGAAGTACCTCTGCGAGCGAATCATCGCGCGCGTCAACAACCCGCGGAACCGGTCGTGGTTCGAGCTGCTCGGCATCCAGCCGGCGGTGTCCGCCACGGACCTCATCCTGCGCCTGATCGAGCACGAGGTGCCGAGCTACGGGCTCGTCCACCTGCTCGATCTCCGCGACGAGCAGCTCGAGATCATCGAGGTCGAGGTGACCCAGCACTCACCCGCCGCCGGCAAGTCCGTCCAGGAGATGGACCTCCCCGACGGGTCGTTGATCATCTCCCTGCTCCGCGACGGCAAGGGCTTCGTCCCGAAGGCCGACAGCCTCATCGAAGCCGGCGACGAGGTCCTGCTCGTCCTCGATCCCGGCCTCGAAGACGCCATCACCGCCCGCTTCGCCCCAGCCGACCGCGACGCGGCCTAGCCTTCTATACTCCCCCGCCATTGCCGGATGGTGTAATTGGCAACACGGCTGGTTCTGGTCCAGTTATTCTAGGTTCGAGTCCTAGTCCGGCAGCTCTTCCGAAACCCCCTCTTTTGCAGGGGGTTTCGTCGTTCTAGAACTCTGGTGGGAACCAGACGCGGGATCGAACCCTGTGACGTCTGCCGCGACTGGCACACTGCGGGATGTCACGAGCTGGAGGAGTTCGCCGAGCGCACGGGCGTCACCGGCGTGCAGCTCCTGAGCTACGGCCCGCAGAAGCTCCGGCGTAGCGCGCTGACCGCGCCGGGCTGCTCTGGTAGTTGTGCGACAAGTTCCAGCGCGGCCTGAGCCTCGACCAGGTCCAGCCGCCGCTCTGAGATCGCGCGGGCGACCCACCGCGCTGCCGCTCGGGCGTAGCGCTCGTCGTGCTTCTCGGCCATGACGACCAGGATGCGCAGGGCGTCGCCCAGCGTCACCGTCGTGAGCTTCCGAGCGGCGTTCTCGATGATGGCAAGGCTGCCCGTCCTGAAGGCCATCTCGAACCGCTGCCGAGCGTCGGGATCGTCTTTCCACATCCAGCCGTCAAACCTACGCGAACACACGTTCTGGTCAATGACGTATACAGCAAGTCCTATAACAACTCAGAACCACACCCCGCGTGTCCGGCCGCAGGGCTAGAACCCCAGCGATGTTGAGGGCGCTGGGTTGCATGCGTGGTAGCACCCCGGGGTACGTGAGCGCGCATGTTCCACGTCCTCTTCTGGATCATCTCCGCCGCGATCCTCATCGGCGCGATCTACTCACACTTCACCCCGTCCAACAGCCGGGCGCGGCAGTTCTTCTGGACGCGCGGTCGCCGAAGGTAGGCCACGCCAACTACAACGTCAACAACTGCCGGAAGACGTTGCCTACCTTAGAGAGGAAGGGCTTCAGGCGGCGGGCGTTCGGGTCGGTTGCCATGCGGAGGTTGGCTGCGGCGAGGCCGAGCCAGCCGATGGCGACGGCGATCTTGAGCCAGTCGAGGGTGTCGAAGATCGTCAGGGCGATCCAGATGAGGGCGAAGAGGATGTAGGCGGCGACGACGAGGGCGCGGCGGCGGTCGTGGATGGTCATCGCAGCGCTGCGCGGAGGGCGGAGACGTCGGCCATCAGGCGCTCCTGCGGCATCGGGTCCGGGTCGGGGTCTGGGAACGGGAAGGGCCAGCCGGGCCTGGGGTCGTCGGCGTAGCGGGGGACGATGTGGGTGTGGAGATGGGGGACGGTGTTCCCCAGGACGTCGTAGTTCAGCTTGACCGGGTGCAGGACGGTCAACAGCGCGCGGCCGACGGCGAGCACCTCGCGGCCGTAGGCGGCGGCCTCGCTCTCGCTCAGCTCCGTGGGCTCGGCGACGTGGCGGCCGCGCCAGACGACCATGGACAGGCCGCGCTGGATGTCGGCGCGCACGAGGTAGGCGTCGCACACGTCGCCCGCGAAGAAGCGGATGCCGCTCTCCGAGATCTCTGGCCGTCCCTCCAAGCACGCCGGGCATCCGTCCCGGCACGCCAGGCGTAGAACTGGTCAGGCCATTGCACCGCACGAGACTACCCCCGGATACGATCCCGCCATGCCGGAGAACGCCGACCAGCTCCATCGACGCGCCGCCGACGCGCTGCTGTCCCCGCCCGTCGAGGAGTGGGACACGTGGCCGTTCGAGGGACCGGTCGCGCCGCGCGCGCTCGGGCCGCCCGGCGAAGAGCTCATTCGCGACGGCGAGGGCGGCAAGCCCTGCACCGCCTGCGCCAAGCCCGACGCCGACTACTTCTGGACCGACGCCAACTGGCGCCTCATGGCGACCGAGCCGTCCGGCCTCCCGGTCGTCCTGATCCTCGAGCCGCGCGCGCACATCGACGCGCCCGCCGACCTCCCCGACGACCTCGCACAAGAGCAGGGCCTCCTGCTCGGCCGCGTCGAGCGCGCCGTGCTCTCGGTCGGCGGCATCGGCCGCGTCCACATCGGCCGCTGGGGCGAGGGCGCGGCGCACCTGCACTGGTGGTTCATCGCCCGTCCGGCGGGGTTCACGCAGCTGGCGAGCTCCATGGCGGAGATCTGGAGCGACGTGCTCCCGCCGACGCCCCAGCCGATCTGGGACGACAACGTGGCGCGGGTCGCCGCCGCGATGCGTCAAGGTTGAGCGCATGAACTGGGCCGAGATCGTCGTGGGCGTGCTGTTCCTGGCCTGGCCGCTGGCCTACGTGCACCAGCTGGACCGGATCCACAACCGCATCGTCGCGCGCGGCGACGACCCGGCACGCTTCGACCGCGCCATGACCCGGCCGTCGTTCCGGGCGACGCTGTGGATCCTCCCGGTCTTCGGCGTCATCGCCATCGTCGCCGGCCTCACCGCCGGCTGAGCGGCGCCCCGCGGTCGGACAACGGACGACAAGAGGAGTTTGCGGCCGTCTTGCTGAAGTTGGCCGCAAACCAGCCGAATCAGGAGGAAGCCGTGCTCGAGCTTCCATCCGCCGACCCCTCGCTCCTGCCCGCCATGCGCGCGCAGGCCGGGGAGCTCGGCCGCCAGTTCGTCGACGTCTTCGTCGGCTTCCGCCTGCGCTTCCACGACGAGCGCGAGGCCTTCGCGTTCTCGCAGCACTTCCGCTTCGCCTCGCCGCGCTCGGCCCTTCGGCAGGAGGGCGCGGGCGTCGTCTGGGTCGGCTTCCACGGCTGGGCCTTCGACGCCGGCGACGCCCAGATGCAGGCCGCCCTCGCCGTCCGCCACAGCGCGATCACCGCGAAGGTCCGCCACATCCCGGCCGCCACCGACGCCGAGCTGCGCCCGACCGACCGCCCGCTCCTGCAGCCCGAGAAGGCGCGCCGCGAGCGCGACGACCTCCTGGCGAAGATCGAGGACGCCGTGCCGCACATGTACGACACACGCAAGACCGGGATCGCGGGCGCCAGCCCGACGCGCCGGCAGATCGGCTTCGGTGTCGGCAGGTATGTGGCGGACCTTCTCGTTGATAGCGCAGTTGAGGACTGCGAGGGCGGCCTGCATCTGGGCGTCGCCTGCTTCGAAG
>JAOPZG010000343.1 GCA_025964215.1 Conexibacter sp. | reverse complement strand
ACCTCGGCGTCGGGCGCGACGACCGTGGCGATGTCGCGGCCCTCGGCCACGTAGTCGCCGGCGGCGATCAGCGCGCGCTGCTGGGCGACGAGCGCGGCGCGCACCGCCGGGTCGTCGGCGACGACCGAGGCGCGCTCGCTGATCTCCGGCGTGCGGATGGCCGTCGTGACGTCCTCGCCGTCGAGCAGGACGCAGTCGCCGTCGAAGGCGATCCGCAGCGCGGACACGTCGTCCTGGCCGCGCTGGGCGGCCAGCGCGGCGCAGCGGTACATGGCCCCGGTGTCGAGGTAGGTGAAGCCGAGCGCGCGCGCAACGGCGCGCGCCACGGTCGACTTGCCGGCTCCGGCAGGTCCGTCGATGGCGACAAGCACGCGCCGCAGGGTAGGCGGCCGAGGGGTGGTCTGGCATCCTGCGCGCTCTTCGTGCGCCTCATCGGGCCTCTTCGGGAGAGAGACTTCGCGCTGTTCTGGGCCGGGACGTTGGTGTCGCTGCTCGGCGACGGCATCTACCTGGTGGCCTTGCCGTTCACGGTCCTGGACCTCGGCGGCGGGGCCGGATCGCTGTCGCTGGTGGGCCTCGCGTGGTCGCTCGGGATGGTCGGCTTCCTGCTCGCGGGCGGCCTGCTCGCCGACCGCCACGACAAGCGCCACCAGCTCCTGGTCGCCGATGCGCTGCGGCTGCTCGCGGTCGGGACCGCGGGCGCGCTCTCGCTCGGCGGCGTCCTGGAGATCTGGCACATGGTCGCGCTCGGCTTCGTCTTCGGCGCGGGCGAGGGGCTGTCGGGACCGGCGATGGGCGCGATCGTCCCGGAGCTCGTGCCCGCCCCGCTGCTCGTGCAGGCCAACGCGCTCCAGGGCTCCCTGCGCCACATCGCGCTGCGCCTGGCGGGGCCGGGCCTCGGCGGCGCCGTCGTGGCGCTGGTGGGCACGGGCGGGGCGCTGCTGGTCGACGCGGGGACGTTCGCGGCGTCGATCGCGTGCCTGCTGGCGATGCGGGCCCGGATCCCGGTCCACGAGGGCGAGCACGAGCCGCTGCGGGTCCAGCTCCGCGAGGCCGCGACGTTCGTGCGCGGCCAGGTCTGGCTGTGGGCGACGCTGATCATGGCCGCCGTCGCGCTGCTCTTCTTCCTCGGCCCCACCGAGGTCCTGCTTCCGATCCGGATGGACGACGACCTCGGCGCCTCGGCCGGCAGCTTCGGCCTCGTGCTCGCCGCGGGCGGCCTCGGCGCGACGCTCGGGGCCGTGCTGGTCGGTCAGCTCGGGATGCCCAAGCGCGAGATCACCGTCCTCTACTGGGTCTGGGGCCTGGCCGGCTTCTTCCTGTGCGGCTACGCGATCGCCGGGACGGTCTGGCTGCTCGTGCTCTTCAGCTTCGCCTTCGGCCTGTTCAGCGGCGCGGGCGACCCGATCTGGTCGACGCTCATGCAGGTGCGCGTGCCGGTCGCGCTGCGCGGGCGCGTCGCCTCGCTCGACTGGCTGGTGTCGGTCGGGCTGACGCCGATCTCCTTCGCGCTCACCGGCCCGGCCGCGGCGGCGTTCGGCGCGGGCCCGGTCCTGCTCGTCGCCGGCTTGGTCGCCGGCGCGGTGACGTGCGGGATGTTGTACGTGATCCCGGGGCTGCGGGCGCAGGACGGCGGGATCGCGCGCGCCCTGGCGGAGGAGCAGGCGGCCGCGAGCGACCCTCAGCCCTTCAGCAGCCCGCCGAGGTCCTGGGCGAACGTCGGGTAGGAGACCTCGGCGGCCTCCATCCCGGTGACGGTGACGCCCTCGCGGGAGGCGAGCCCGGCGATCGCGCCGAGCATCGCGAGGCGGTGGTCGCCGTGCGAGTCGATCGTGCCGCCGCGCAGGCCGCCGGTGCCGCGGACGAGGAAGCCGTCCTCGGTGGCCTCGAGGTCGCCGCCGAGCGCGTTGAGCCCGTCGACCACCGTCGCGATCCTGTCTGACTCCTTGAGCCGCAGCTCGTGCGCGCCGCGGACGAGCGTCTCGCCCTCGGCGAAGCAGCCGAGCAGCGCGACCAGCGGCAGCTCGTCGATGGCGAGGGGCACCTCGTCGGCCTCGACCGTCGTCCCGACCAGCGGCCCGTAGGCCACGTCGAGGTCGCCGATCGGCTCCTCGCCCACGACGCCGTCGCCCGGCGCCTCCTCGAGATCGCCGACGATGATCCCGCCCATCCGCTCCACGATCCGGTGGAAGCCGGTGCGCGTCCAGTTCGTGCCGCTGCCCACGACCTGGATCCGCGATCCGGGGACCAGGACGCCCGCGGCGATCAGGAACGCGGCCGAGGACGGGTCGCCCGGCACGGTGATCTCCTCCAGCACCAGCTCGTCCACGGACGTGACCGTCACGGCGGGCCCGGCGCGGTGGACCGTGACTCCCGCGGCGGTGAGCATCCGCTCGGTGTGGTCGCGCGAGGGCGCGGGCTCCACGACCGTCGTCGCGCCCTCGGCGACGAGGCCGGCGAGCAACACGCAGGACTTGACCTGCGCCGAGGCGACGGGCAAGTCATAGGTGATGGAGCGCAGCCGCGCGCCGGTGACGGTGAACGGCGGCAGGCGGTCGTCGGTGGCGTCGATGACCGCCCCCATCGCGCGCAGCGGCTCGGCGATCCGGTCGACCGGCCGGCGCCGGATCGACGCGTCGCCGTCCAAGATGTAGGACCTGCCCTCCTGCCCCGCGAGCCAGCCCGGGAGCAGGCGCATCAGCGTGCCGGCGTTGCCGACGTCGATCGGCTGATCCAAGTCGGTGGTGTTGCGCAGGCCGGTGCCGCGGATCGTGACGAGGTCGCCGTCGACCGTCACCAGCGCGCCGAGCGCGCGCATCGCGTTGAGCGTCGAGGTCGTGTCCTCGGCGTGCAGGTAGTTGCGGACCCGGACCGGCTCGGCGGCCATCGCGCCGAGGATCGCCGCGCGGTGGGAGATCGACTTGTCGGCCGGCGGCCGGACGGTCCCGCGCAGGCGCTTGGCCGGGGACCACTTCATGGTGGTCATGCCAGGACCTCCTCGACCAGCTCGCGGGCACGGACGGCGTGGGCCTCGGCCACCCACAGGGCGACCTCACCGCTGCGGAAGTCGGGCTGGGGCGAGAGGCTCATGTCGTGGATGTTGATCCCGGCGCGGGAGAGGGTGAGGGCGAGATCGGCGATCACGCCAGGGCGGTTGGGCACGACGACGCGGACCTCGCGCAGCGGGCCGCCGGTCATGCCGATGTCCAGGAGCGTGCGGCGCTGCGCGGCGGCCTCCGCCTGCCAGGCCTCGAGCGGCTCGGGACCCTGCGTCGCCAGCAGCGCCCGCGCCTCGCTGAGCAGCGCGATCGTCACGTCGAGCCCGTCGAGGATCGCGTCGCGGTTCGCGTCGTAGATCCCCGCCCACAGCGGCGGGTTGGCGCCCGCGACGCGCGTGGCGTCGCGGAAGGACGGACCGACGACCGGGATCGCCTCGTCGCCGAGCGCCCGCGTCGCCTGGGCGACGAGCGCGTTGGCGACGACGTGCGGCACGTGCGAGAACGCGGCCATCAGGCGGTCGTGGTCGGCGTGGCCGATGACGGTCGGGACGGCGCCGATCCCGGTGACGAAGCGGTGCAGCCGCTCGAGCAGGATCCCCTCGCTGTCGGCGCGCGGCGTGAGGTACCACGTGGCGCCGGCGAAGAGGTCGCCGCGCGCGTGCTCGACGCCCGCGACCTCCGCGCCCGAGAGCGGGTGGCCGCCGATGTAGGACGGGTGCGCGATCCCCTCGACGAGCGCGTGCTTGGTCGAGCCGACGTCGGTGACGACCGCGCCGGGGACCTGCGCGCACGCCTCGGCGATCCGCTGCGCCAGCGCCTGCACCGGCGCCGCGACGAGCGCGACGT
>JAOPZG010000509.1 GCA_025964215.1 Conexibacter sp. | reverse complement strand
GCGGCTGGCCGAGCATCGCGCGGCGGCGCCGTCGCGTGAGGGCGGCCCGGTGGCGTACTTCTGCGCGGAGTACGCGATCCACGCCTCGCTGCCGGTCTACTCCGGCGGCCTCGGCGCGCTCGCCGGCGACCTCGTCAAGGAGGCGTCGGACCGCGCGCTGCCGTTCGTCGCGATCGGCCTGCTCTACCGCCAGGGCTACTTCCGCCAGCGGATCGACCTCTCCGGCTGGCAGCGCGAGTACTGGCTCGACACCGACGCCGAGCGGCTGCCCGCGGCGCTCGTGCGCGGGGAGGACGGCGAGCCGCTGACGGTCAGCGTGCCGACCCACGACGAGGAGATCGTCGCGCAGATCTGGCGGGTCGACGTCGGCCGCGTCCCGCTCTTCCTGCTCGACGCGGAGCGGCCGGAGAACTCGGCGTTCGCGCGCTGGACGACGTCGCAGCTCTACGTCGGCGCGCCCGAGGTCCGACTCAACCAATATGCCTTGCTCGGCGTCGGCGGCCGCCGCGCGCTGGCGGCGCTCGGGGTCGACCCGGAGGTCATCCACCTCAACGAGGGCCACGCCGCGTTCGGCGCGCTGGAGGAGCCGGGCGCGAGCGTCGAGGAGATCGTCGCGAGCAGCCGGCCGCACACCGTCTTCACCACGCACACGCCGGTGCCGGCGGGCAACGACGCGTATCCCGGCAGCGAGGTCGGCGCGCTGCTGGAGCCGCTGATCGCCGCGCGCGGGCTCGACGAGGACGCGGTCCTGGCGCTCGGCCGGACCCATCCGGAGGACGAGCACGAGCCGTTCGGGATCACCCAGCTGGCGATCCGGACGGCGCGGGCGACCAACGCGGTCAGCCGGCGCCACGGCGAGGTCGCGCGCGAGATGTGGCACGAGCTGTGGCCGGACAAGGCGCTCGAGGACGTCCCGATCACGCACGTGACCAACGGCGTGCACGTGCCGACGTGGATCGGCCGGCCGATGCGCGCGCTGCTCGACCAGCACCTGGGCGAGGGCTGGATCACGCGCGCCGCCGACCCGGCGACGTGGGCCGGCGTCGACGGGATCGGCGACGACGAGCTGCTCGCCGTGCGCCGCGTCCAGCGCGCGGCGCTCGTGGACCTCGTACGCGAGCGGATCCCCCGCGATCGCCTGGGGCGCGGGGAGGAGCGCTCGTTCGTGGAAGCCGGCGAGGCGGCCTTCGACCCGGACGCGCTGACGATCGGCTTCGCGCGTCGCGTCGCCACCTACAAGCGCCTGGCGCTCATGGTCCACGACGCCGAGCGCGCGCTGAAGCTCCTGCGCGGCGACCAGCCGGTCCAGATCATCATCGCCGGCAAGGCGCATCCGAAGGACGAGCCGGGCAAGGCGCTGATCCAGCAGCTCCTGGATCTGCGCGGGGCGGAGGGGACCCAGACGCGCGTCGTGTTCCTGGCCGACTACGACCTGGCCAGCGCCGCGCGGCTGGTCGGCGGCTGCGACGTGTGGGTCAACCTGCCGCGCCCGCCGCTGGAGGCGTCGGGGACGAGCGGGATGAAGTCGGTGCTCAACGGCGGCTTGCAGCTCTCCGTGCTCGACGGCTGGTGGGCGGAGGCGTACGACGGGTTCAACGGCTGGGCGCTGCCCGGCGAGGTCGACGCGGACCACCAGGCGCAGGACGCGAGGGACGCGGCCACGATGTACCGCCTGCTCGAGGACGAGATCGTGCCGGAGTTCTACGCGGGCGACGGGGCTTGGGTCGCGAGGGTGCGCGCGTCGCTGCGGACGCTGGCGCCGATGTTCTCGGCGACGCGGATGTTGGAGGACTACGAGGCGAAGATGTATGGGTCGGGGGTCCCGGCCGCCTAGGCCGTCCGCTTTGCTGGCCGGCGTGGCGCACCCGCGGCGCTCCGCGCGTTTGCCTTGCCGGCTGCGCAGCGGGGGTTCGGCGGCGACGAGGGGAGTGAGGCGTCGATGGCGCCTCGTGGCGCCCGAGGTCATCCGCTTGCGCCTGGGTGCGGGTGGTTCGGGCCCGAAGCGAGGGATCCGGGTCGCTGTGAGCTGTCGATGGCAGACCTGAGCGACCCGGATCCGGGTCGCGTTCTCCCCGACTATCGAGGATCACGCGACCCGGACTGACCGTTCGGCAGCGAATCGCCCGCCAGTCCCGCGAACGCTTGCGAGGACGACAAGCGGCGCCGCGAGCAGCCGGCGCTCAGGCCACCCCCGCCTTGCGGAGCCACCTCCACAGCTCGTCCTGCCCCACGACCGCCACCCCCAGCTTGTCCGCCTTCGCCGTCTTCGCCGCGCCCGTGTTCGCGCCCGCCAGCAGGTAGTCCGTCGCCGCCGAGACCGACGACGCCGTCGTCGCTGCCGCCTGCTCGACGAGTCGCGTGACCTCCGGGCGGCTCACCTTCGCCCCCGAGCGCGGATCCGTGAACGCGCCGGTGATCACCACCGTCTTGCCCTTCAGCGGCGAGTCGCCGGCCGCCGCCACGTCCAAAGGACGATCCTCGTCGTGGACGTCGAGGTCGACGCCGTGCGCGCGCAGCGCCGCGATCTCCTCGAGCACCTCCGGCCGCTCGAAGAACGCCACGACGCTCTCTGCCACCTTCGCGCCGATGTCCCGGATCGCGACGAGCTCGTCGACGGACGCCGCCGCGACGTCCTCGATCCGCGCGTACCCCGCCAGGCACAGCCGCTTCGCCGTCCCATCCGAGGCCATCGGGATCGCCAGCCCGATCAGCGCCCGGCGCAGCCCGACGCCCTTCGAGCGCTCGATCGAGTCCACCATCTTGGCGGCGCTGACCTCGCCCATCCGCTCGTACTCCATCAACTTCTCGGCCGTCAGCGTGTAGAAGTCGGCGCGGCGCTTCAGCACGCCGTCGTCGGCGAGCTTCTCGATCCACACGTCGCCGACGCCGTCCATGTCGGCGGCGCTCCGCGAGGCCCAGTGCATCAGCCGGCGCGTGATCTGCGCGGGGCACTGGAGGTTCGGGCACCAGCGCTCCTCGCCGGTCCCGCGCACCTCGAGCTCGGTCCCGCACGAGGGGCACACGACCGGCGGCTCGATCACGACCTCGCTGCCATCGCGGTCCTCGGGGATCGACCGCCCCGCGAACGGGATCACGTCGCCCCGGCGCACGACCGCGATCGTGTCGCCGATCCGCAGGTCGCGCTCGCGGATCAGCCGCGGGTTGTGCAAGGTGATGTTCTCGACCGTCACGCCGCCGACGAAGACGGGCTCGACCTTCGCGCGCGGCGCGATCCGGCCGACCTTGCCGACCTGCCACTCGACCGCCAGCAGCTTCGTCAGCTTCTCCTCGGGCGGGTACTTGAAGGCGATCGCGCCGCGCGGCTCGGCGCTGTTGAAGCCCGCCGCCTCGAAGGCCGCCGGCTCGTGCAGCCGGATCACCGCGCCGTCGATGTCGTAGTCCAGCGTGTCCCGCCGCGCGCCGATCGCGTGGATCGCCGCGATCACCGCGTCCGCGTCGCCGCAGATCTCCTGCGCCGCCGGCTCGATCCCCAGCGCGGCGGGGTCGATGGCCC
>JAOPZG010000290.1 GCA_025964215.1 Conexibacter sp. | reverse complement strand
CTGCCGGCGGTCGCCATGGACGACCCGACGCACACCTCGCGCGAGACGTGGTGGGGCCGCCACCGCCACTGGCGCGGACCGTCGTGGGTCAACAGCGCGTGGTTCGTCTCGCTCGGGCTGCGACGGCTCGGCCTGGACGCCGAGGCCGACGCGATCGCCGACCGGCTGACGGAGGTCGTCGCGCGCGAGGGGTTCCGCGAGTACTACGAGGCGCGCCTCGGCTACGGCATGGGCGCCCACGACTTCGGCTGGTCGACGCTGCTGTGGGAGCTCGTGGACCCGGCGGCGCCGCCGTTGCCTACGCTGGCCTGAGCGTGCGCACCCTCGTCATCTCCGATCTGCACATCGGCAGCCGGCTCGGCCGCGACGTGCTGCGCCATCCGGAGGCGCTGGCGGTGCTGCTCGACGCGCTGGACGGGATCGACCGGCTGGTGCTGCTGGGCGACGTGATCGAGCTCGCCGAAGGCCGGCCGCGGCAGGCGCTGGCGGCGGCGGAGCCGATCCTGCGGGCGATCGGCGCGCGGGTCGGGGCCGGGCGCCCGATCGTGCTCGTGCCGGGCAACCACGACCGCGCGCTGACGCGCTCGTGGGCGCGGGCGCAGGGGAGCGCGCTGACCGTGGACGCGCTCGTCCCGCCCGAGGCGACCGCGCTGCTCACCGAGGTCGTCGGCTGGCTCGCGCCGGCGCCGGTCGAGGTCCGCACGCCCGGCGTCTGGCTCTCCTCGCGCGTCTGGGCGACCCATGGTCATTATCTCGATCGCCACCTCCTGCCGGAGTCGGCCTACGGCCTGCGCAAGGCGCGCCTGGAGCGCGTCGAGCGCGTCGGCCCGATCGAGTACGAGCGCGCGGGACGCCCGTCGGTGACGTGGGTGGAGACGCTGCTCGCGCGCCTCCTGCCCCGCCGGCTGGCGGGGCTGACCGACAGCGTGATCGACCTCGCCCGCGCGGCGACCGGGCCGAGCAGCCCGCGGCGGCTGAGCTCCGGCGGCCTCGCGCCGCTCGCGCGCCGCGTCCTCGGGTTCCAGATGCAGCGCTCAGCGAACCCCGCCCTCGCGCACGTCGTCGCCCGCCTCGGCGTCGAGGCCGAATGGGTCGTCTACGGCCACGTCCACCGCAACGGCCCGCGCGACGGCGACGACGTCACGCTCTGGAGCGGCCCGGGCGGCCGCCCGCGCCTCGCCAACACGGGCTCGTGGATCTACGAGCCGCTGCTGCTGCACCGCGGCACGGCGGCGCACCCGTACTGGCCGGGAGGAGCGGTGCTCGTGGAGGACGAGGGGGATCCGGTGGCCTTCGGGCTGCTTGAAGGCGTTGACGTGGCGGGGCTGCACGGCCGGGCGACGTGAAGCGTCTGCGGTGAGCGGTGCGCGACGTCGTCGAGGTGCGCCGCGTGGTCCGTCGTCACCGAGGAGAGCGAGCGGAGCGGGCGCCGCGCGGTGCCCGGGGTCGTCCGCCGGGGCTGGGCCGGAGGAACGCGGGTCGTTCTGGGCTCCGATATGGAGCCCGATCCGACCCGGACCTCCCGGACGGCAGATGCAGGTCGGTTTCGACGTCTCTATGACGTTCGCAGTGACCCGCATCCCCGCGGCGCGGCGCCGACCACGCCGCGAACTGCGCGCCAGCTCAGCCTCGCGCCATCGGCAGCTCGAAGCCGCCGGACTGCGCGCCGCGCGCCAGGCGATCCTCGAGCGCCGCGGCCTGCGCGCGGAAGCGCTCGACGTTCGCCAGCTTGATGTCCTCGTAGCCGCGGACGACGTCCGGGAGCTCCGCGATCTCCGCGACGGTCGCGTGGGTCACGGGCGTCAGGCGCTCCAGCGAGCGGTCGACGAGCGCGCGGTACTCGGCGGGCAGCGCGCGCTCGACGCGGCGCACGCGCGGGAGGCCGAAGAGGTCGAGCCGCGTCCCGCGCAGTCGGCGGCCGGCGCGGAGCAGCTTCAGGACCGGCACGAACGAGCGGCCGAGCTTCAGCTTGCGCTGCAGGCCGAGCGCGCGGAGCAGCGGCGGGTGGAGCATCACGTACACCTTGGCGCCCTTGCCGAACTCGCCGCGGAGCTTGGCCTGCTCGACGCCGTCGAGGTGCAGGCGCGCGACCTCGTACTCGTCCTTGTAGGCCACCAGCTTGAACAGGCCGCGGGCGTAGGCCTCGGCGATCGCCGACTCGCCGGGCGCGCCGCGCTCGCGCTCGACGCGCGCGACCGCCATGACGTCCTCGACGTAGCGTCGCGCGAGCGCGGCGCCCTGGTAGGCCAGCAGCTCGGGCACGCGGACGGAGAGCAGGCGCAGCAGCTCGCCGGAAGCGCCGGCATCGGAGACGATCGCCAGCGCGTCGCCCGAGAGCGGCGCCACCTCCGCCGGCGCCTCGCCCTCCAGCACCACGCGCACCGCCTCCGGCGCCGCGACCACGGCACGACCCCACGCGAACGCCGCGAGGTTCTTCTCGACGGCCGCGCCGTTCAACCGGATGGCCTGCTGGAGCGCGTCCGCGCTCAGCGGCAGGCAGCCCGCCTGGTAGGCCGCGCCGATCAACACCGTGTTGGTCGGCATGTGGTCGCCGAACAGCGCCTCGCTCAGCGCCTCGGCGTCCACGTAGACGTTGTCCTCGGCGCGCGTCGCCGCGCCGATCGCGCGCACGTTGCGCTCCAAGGCGGGGAACTTGACGCCGGTGTCGGTGACCATCGCCGCCGTCGGGATCGCGTGCGTGTTGACCACCGCGATCGTCCGCGCCGGATCCGCGACGAGTAGGTTGCGCGGGTTCGCCGCGCCGAGGACGTCGAAGCCCAGGATCAGGTCCGCCGCGCCGGCCGAGGCCTTGTTGGAGCCCTCGATCGGGTCGCGCGCGATCCGCACGTCGCTGACCACCGGCCCGCCCTTCTGCGCGAGGCCCGTCTGGTCGAGCCCGTAGCTGTGCTTGCCGTCGAGCATCGCCGCCATCTGGAGGATCTGCGAGACGGTCACGACGCCCGTGCCGCCCATCCCGGGCATGCGCATCAGGAAGTCGTCGCGTGAGACCTTCAGCACCGGCTCGGGCAGGTCGGCGGGCGGCAGCGGGAAGCCGGACGCCGAGACCTGCTTCGCGCCGCCCTTCGCGGGGATGATCGTCAGGAACGACGGGCAGTCGCCCTTCACGCACGAGTAGTCCTTGTTGCACGAGGACTGGTGGATCTGCGTCTTGCGCCCGAACTCGGTCTCGACCGGCAGCACGGACATGCAGTTGGACTTGGACCCGCAGTCGCCGCAGCCCTCGCAGACGCGCTCGTTGATGTGGATCCGCTCGACCGGCTCGGCCGCCTTGCCGCGCTTGCGCAGCCGCCGCAGCTCCGCCGCGCAGTGCTGGTCGTGGAGCAGGACGGTGACGCCCTCCACCTCCGCGAGCTCCGCCTGCGCCGCCGCCAGCTCGTCGCGCGAGCGGACCGAGGCGATGGGGTCCAGCGCGACCCCGCGATAGCGCGACGGGTCCTCCGCCGTGACGATGATCCGCTTGACGCCCTCCAGCGCGAGCCAGCGCGTGAGCTCCGGGATCTTCAGCTGGCCGACGACGTCCTGCCCGCCGGTCATCGCGACCGTGTCGTTGTACAGCAGCTTGTAGGTGACGTTCGCGCCCGAGGCCGCCGCGAAGCGGATGGCGAGCGACGCGGAGTGGTGGAAGGTCCCGTCCCCCAGGTTCTGGACGAAGTGCGAGGCGCCGGTGAAGTCCTTGATCCCCACGAACTGCGCGCCCTCGCCGCCCATCTGCGTCAGGCCCGTGATCGTCCCCTTGCCCTCGGGCGCGAGCAGCACCATCGTGTGGCAGCCGATGCCGGCGCCGACGAGCGTGTCGTCCGGGTTGGCCGTCGAGGTGTTGTGCGGGCAGCCCGAGCAGAACATCGGCGTCCGCGTGAGCGTCGACGAGGTGCGCTCGATGACGTCGCGGCGGGCGGCGATCAGCGCGACGCGCGCGTCCACGGAGTCGAGCCGGACCCGCGCGCCCAGGCGGGAGGCGAGCGCCACCGCGATCGCGTCGGCGTCGAGGTCGCCCTCGGCGCGCAGCAGCGGCGCGTCGTGCTCGTCGCGCTTGCCGAGGATCCGCGGCGCGTCCGCGGTCCCGTACAGCGCGTCGCGCAGCGCGACCTCGAGGAACGGGAGCTTCTCCTCAACCACCAGCACTTCCTCGAGCCCGCGGCCGAAGGCCCGGAACGCCTCGCGGTCGTGCGGGTAGAGCATCCCGACCTTCATCAGCCGGACGCCCGCGCGCTCCAGCGCGCGCTGGTCGAGGCCGAGGTCGTCGAGCGCCTGGGCGAGCTCGTAGTACACCTTGCCCGCGGCGAGCACGCCGAGCCAGGCGTCGCGCGTCGGGACGGTCACGGGGTTGAGCTGGTTGAGCGCCGCGTACTGGCGCGCGATCTCCGTCCGGACCCCGAGCAGCGTGCGCTCGAGCTCCAGCGAGGCGGCGCTCAGCATGTTGCCGTTCGGCACGTGGACGTAGGGCTGGCCGGGATTCAGAGGATCCTCGACCGAGGGGATCACCGAGCCGACGCGCGCCGGCCAGACCTGCACGGTCCCGGCGCTGTCGGCGATGTTCGTGACGACCTTCATCGCGCTCCACAACCCCGACGCGCGCGAGCACGCGACCGCGTGCAGCCCGAAGTCCAGGACCTCCTGCAGCGTGCCGGGGTAGAAGGTGGGCATGTGCAGCGCGGCGAGCGTCGCCTCGCCCGCGGAAGGCAAGGTGGAGGACTTGCACGACGGGTCGTCGCCGACGAGCGCGAGCGCGCCGCCGCGCGGGTGCGTGCCCGCGAAGTTCGCGTGGCGCAGCGCGTCGGCCGCGCGATCCAACCCGGGGTTCTTGCCGTACCAGACGCCCGTCACGCCGTCGAACAGCGGACCGGGCAGCGCGGGCGCGAGCTGCGACCCGTAGACCGCCGTCGCCGCGAGCTCCTCGTTGAGCCCCGCGGTGAAGTGCAGCGCGTGGTCGGTCGCGATCTCGCGGAGGCCGAGGATCTCCTTGTCGAGGCCGCCGAGCGGCGAGCCCTGGTAGCCGGAGACGAACGTCGCGGTCTTCAGCCCGCGGGCGCGGTCGGCGCGGACCTGGTCGAGCAGCACGCGGACGAGCGCCTGCGTGCCGGAGAGGAAGACCGTGCCCTGCTCGAGCAGGTACTTGTCGGCCAGCGAGACGTCCGGGCGGTGGAGCTTGACCGGCGCCGTCGAAGCGGCGCGGCCCGTCGCGGGCTGCTGCTGGCTGGCGATCCCGGTCTGATCCGTCGTGCGTGGCACTCCGGCGCTCCCTCTCCTCGTTGGGCACGGCCCCGACCCACAATGGGTCAGGCGACCTTACCACCCTTCGGAGGCGGAACTGGCCGCTCGGTCAGGCCGCGGGCTTGGTGCGCGCGCTGGCCGGCAGGAGGAACTCGGGGAGCGGTCGCACGAGCGCGCGCGCCGTCTCCTCCTCCCACGTCCGCTCGAGCTGGCCGACGTGCTCGTCCATGACCGCCTCGACCTCGACGAGGTCGCCCGAGCGGACGGCCGAGACCGTGCGCTCGTGGATCTGGATCGTCCACTCCGGGACGAGCGGCAGGTGCATCGCCATGTCGCGGGCGATCTCGAGCTGGCGGAAGAGGACGCGCATCAGCGACTCGACGGTCGCGTTGCCCGAGGCGCGCGCGAGCGCGAGGTGGAACTGGACGTCGAGCTGGAGGAAGCGGTCCTCCTGCTTGAGCGCGCGGCCCGCGTCGACCAGCGCCCGCATGGCGTCGATCGAGCGCTGGAGCGCGGCGAAGTCGTCCTCGGTGGCGCGCACGGCGGCGAGCTGCGCGACGCGCGGCTCGAGCATCCGCCGGGCCTCCAGGACGCCCGCGACCTCGCCGAGGCGCAGGCTCGAGCGCTGGCGGACGAGCTCGACGCCGACGACGTCGGTCGCCACGAACATCCCGCCGCCCGGCCCGCGGCGGACCTCCAGCAGGCCGGCCTCGACGAGCACCTTGACCGCCTCGCGCAGCGTCGGGCGGCTGATCTGCATCTGCGCGGCGAGGGCCCGCTCCCCAGGGAGCTTGTCGCCCACGCGCAGCTCGCCGATCCGGACCTTGTCCGCGATCTGCTCGGCCGCCTCCTCGAAGGTTCGACGCGTCTGGACCGGCGTGAACACGCCGGGAACATACCGCGCAACCGACCGCGTGGTCAGTCCCCCGGACCTATTGCGGGCCGGGCGGCGACCGCGCGGCTACGGCGCGGCTACCGCGCGGCTACGGCGCGTTCGGCGCGGGATCCTCGTTGTCGCGCTCCTCCTCCGGCTCGGTGCCCTCGCCCTCGAAGTCCGTGTCGGAGTCCAGCGGCTCGGCGTCCGGGAAGATCATGTCGTCGTCGTCCGGCGGGTTGGAGGACTGCGCGTCGCCCAGCGACGCCTCCCCGCCCCCGACGCGGTCGGATCCGTGGTGCTCGCTCATGGCTCCGACCATACCCCGCGATGGCCGGGAAGTCGTCCGTCTGTCGCACCGGCCTTCCGCCGAGCGCCCGGATGGGGTACGGATTCACGTATGCCCCGCATCCCCAAGAGACTTCTCGCCCTCGGCGGCCTCGCCGCCGGCGGCGCCGCCTTCCGCCGCATCCGCG
>JAOPZG010000260.1 GCA_025964215.1 Conexibacter sp. | reverse complement strand
TCGGTCTGCGCCAGGACGAGGAAGAGAACGCTCATCGGCGCGCTGCAGAACCACTTGTGCCCGACGAGCAGGAACTCGGCGCCGCCGCCGCCGCCGCCGCCGTCGATCGGCGTGGCGACCGTGCTGTTGGCGCGGACGTCGGAGCCGCCCTGCTTCTCGGTCATCGCCATGCCGCAGATCGCGCCGGGCTTCTCGGAGGCGGGCTTGAGCGCGCCGTCGTAGCCGCGGGCGGTGAGGCGGGGGATCCACTCCTCGGCGATCGACGGCGTCGCGCGCAGCGCCGGGACCGCGGCGAAGGTCATGGTGATCGGGCAGCCGAAGCCGGCCTCGGCCTGCGTGCCGCTCAGGTAGATCGCGGCGCGCGCGACCTGCGCGCCCGGCTGCGGGTCGTTCCACGGCAGCGCGTGCATCTCGTCGTGGACGCCGCGCGCCATCAGCTGGTGCCAGGCAGGGTGGAACTCGACGGCGTCGAGGCGGTTGCCGAAGCGGTCGTGGGTCTGGAGGACCGGTGGGTTCTCGTTGGCCTGCACGCCCCACGCCTGCGGCTCGCCGCCCCAGAACGCGCCGACCTCGACCGCGCGGTCGTGCGCCCAGCCGCCACCCTCGCGAGCAAGGCCTTCAACAAGGGCCGTGTGGTCGAGGAAGAGGTTGCGACCCTCCAGCGGCGGGACCTGGTTGCGGACCTCGTGGGTGGCGTACGTGTCGGCCTCAGGCCGCGCGACGGTGGACATGCGGGGACAGCTCCTGATCGGTGGTGGAACGCAGGGAGAAGATGATGAGGTTGCGCACGAGCGCGTCGACGTCGGTGCCGGCGTGCGTGGGGGAGAGCGGCCCGACGAGCGCCTCGCCGATCGCGCCGACGAGCGCGGTGGCGGTGAACGCGGGGTCCTGCTCCGGCAGCTCGCCGCTCGCGATCCCGTCGGCGATCGTGCGCGCGAAGACGTCCGCGTACGCGCGGCGGAACTGCAGGCGCTCGGCCTCGACCGCCGGATCGACCGGCTCGGCCAGCAGCGCCCAGGCGAGCCGCCGGCCTTGCAGCGCGCGGCGCGCGAAGGTCTCCACGGCGGCGGCGATCCGCTCGCGCGCGAAGTCCCCGCCGGCCTGCGCGACCGCGTCGACCTCATGCTGCGAAGCCGCGCTTCCGAAGCGCGCGGCCTGTTCGACGGCCTCGACCTCGTGCGAGGAAGCGACCCGGAAGACCTCGGTCAGCAAGTCCGCCTTCGACGGGAAGTGCCGGTAGACCGTGCCCGTCGCGACCCCGGCCCGCGCCGCGACCGCCGCCACCTGCGCCTCCCGGTACCCACCCTGCGCGACCAGCGCCAGCGCCGCGCGCACGATCCTCTCGCGCGTCTGCGTCCGCCGTGCCTCGGTGCGCTCGGTGGGTCGATAGGCCATGGGCTCGCCAAGAAGTGAACCACGGTTCACGGCTTGGGGCAAGCGGCGGGTTCTAGCGGCGCCGCGCGCGCCGGCGGCGCACGGCCGTCAGTGCCATGCCCGTGAAGCCCGCGGACGTGGCGACGAACGATGCGCCCGTGATCGCGCGATAGACGGGGTGCTGGTCGACCTCCGGCGCGAAGGCGAGCGGGAGGAAGGCCATGGCGTTGGTCCAGGCGCCGAGGCCGAGCGGGATGGAGGCCCAGCGCGGTGGGTTGGGGACGGCGGTGCCGACGGCGACGGTCAGGCCGCCGAGCATTGCGAGGTCGAGGTGCCACTGGCGGATTCGCGCTCCCGCGACGATGCCGAGCTTGCGCGCCGTCTCCGGCTGCTGGCGGACGAGCGTGTAGGGCCAGCCGGCGAGCGCGCCCGCCGCGACCTCGCAGAGGCCGGAGACGACGAGCGCGCTGGGGACCTGCGACGACCTGGACATCGGCGGATCTTGTCAGAGCCTGAGGCCCCTGGCTCACGCTGCGGCGAGCGCGCCCTCCAGCACCGAGCGCACCGAGCGCGGAGCGTGACCGGTCAGCGTCTGCACGTCGTCGCTGAGCGCGCCGAGCGCGCCGATCCGGATCGCCTCGCCGAAGCTCGCGAGCAGCTGGGCGACCTCCGGCGGCAGGCCCGCGGCGCCGAGGCCCGCGATGAAGCCCGCGTCGTCGAGCGCGACCGCCGCGACCGGCGTCCCGCCGACCGACGCGTACAGCTCGGCCAGCGCCGCGGCGCTCAGCAGCTCCGGCCCGGTGATGTCATAGGCCTTGCCCGCGTGCTCGTCGCCGCCGGCCAGCACCGCCGCGGCCACGGCCGCGCAATCCTCGCGGGAGACGTAGGCGCTGGCGCCGTCGCCCTGGTTGTGGTGGAACTCGCCGCTGGCCAGCGCGCCCTGCGCCTCGGGGACGCGGTACTCGCTGTAGAGCGCGTTGCGCAGGAAGGCCCAGCTCAGGCCGGAGGCGCGCAGCAGCTCCTCGGTGCCCTGGTGGTCGGGCACGACGGCGGCCGCGTTGACCGCGACGTCGGGGTTGGGGATCGAGGTGTAGGCGATGAACCGGACACCGGCGGCGGCCGCGGCGTCGATCGCGTTGGCGTGCTGGGCGATGC
>JAOPZG010000239.1 GCA_025964215.1 Conexibacter sp. | reverse complement strand
GCGCTCGCGCCGCAGTCGCGCAACCGCCGCGCCGGCGAGCTGCTCGCCGACGGCGTCCCGGCCGCCGACATCCCCGGCCGCATCGGCCAGGCCGTCGAGGCGATGGAGGGCGTCCCGCTGCTCGCTCGCGCGGTGACCGGCGCCGGCCTCGACGCGCCGGTCACCGTCGGCCTCGCGCGCCTGATCTCCGGCGAGCTGCCGCTCGACGACTGGGTCGGCCTCGTCCGCACGACGGTCCCGCCGCCCGCGCGCTGGCGTCCGCGCCGCGGTGAGACGAGCTTCTGGCAGCGGCTGCGCGCCCGCCTGCGAGGCGCCGAGGTCCCGGTCGCCACCGTCCTCCCACCCGAGGCGCATGGGCGATAACGCCGAGGTCGAGCGCCGCAGCGTGCTGGTCCGGCTGGCGCCGGCGCTCCTGCTCGCGACCCTGCTCGTGATGACCGCGGTCGCGACCTACGCGGCGGCGTCCCGGCTCCAGAGCCGCGAGCACGACCAGCTCGACGACGACACCGCCGCGACCGTCACCGCGATCGACCGGCGGATGGACGACTACGGCCAGATCCTGCGCGGGGCGGCCGGGCTCTACAACGCCAGCCACTCGGTGACCTACCGGGAGTTCCACGACTTCTTCGCCGACCAGGACGTGCTGAAGCGCTTCCCGGGCGTGCAGACGCTGGCCTCCGCCTCCTACGTCCCGCGCGCCGGGCTCCCGGCCTACGTCAAGCGCACGCGCGAGGAGCTCGCGGCCAGCGGCCTGGTGCGCGCGAACTTCGCGCCCTACCCGCCGCTGAAGCCCGACGCGCAGGAGGCGCTGATCAGCGACCACCTCGAGCCGCCGCCGACCGACGGCCGGACCTTCGGCATCAACCTGCTCTCCGAGCCCAACCGCCGCCGCGCCGCGCTGCTCGCCCGCCGCACCGGCCAGCCGGCCGCGACCGCGCCGATCGCCCTCGCGCTCGCCCGCGGCGGCACGTCGCTCGGCATCGACCTGATGGTCCCGGTCTACGGCGGCCCGCCGTCGCAGACCGGCGCGCCGCGGCAGTGGGCGGGCGTCGTCTTCGCCGCGTTCCGCCTCGACAACCTCCTGCGCGGGATCGTCGGCGGCGACGCCCCGGCCGCCGACCTGGAGGTCTACGACCTCGGGCCCGCGGCGACCGTCCCGGCCACCGCGAAGATCACGCGCGCGGCCACCGCCTTCGACCTCCGCCCCGGCCGCGCGACCCGCAAGCGCGACCCCGGCCACACGCGCGTCGCGACGCTCGCGGTCGCCGGCCGGCGCTGGGCCGTCGTCTACACGCGCGCCGGTTCCGCCCTCTCGCCCGGCGAGCGCGCGGTCCCGTGGTTCATCGCGATCGCCGGGATCCTCGTGAGCCTCCTCGCCGCCGCGCTCCTGCGCACGCTCGCGACCGCGCGCCAGCGCGCCGTGCGGCTGGCCGAGACGATGACGCTGGAGCTGCGCCAGCGCGAGGAGCAGCTGCGCGCCTCCAACGAGGAGCTCGAGCACTTCGCGTACCTCGCCTCGCACGACCTCCAGGAGCCGCTGCGGACGATCACCTCCTACGTCGGGCTGCTCGAGAACCGCCTCGACGACCAGCTCGACGACCGCACGCGCTCCTGGCTCGGCTTCGTCAGCGAGGGCGCCGCGCGCATGTCGCAGCTGATCACCGACCTGCTCGAGTACTCGCGAACCGGCCGCGCGCGGGAGGACGAGGGCGGCCCGGTCGCCCTCGACGACGCGTGGGACCTCGCCGTCGCGAACCTCCAGCACGCGATCGCCGACGCCGGCGCGACCGTCGAGCGTGGCGAGCTGCCGGTCGTCCGCGCGCGCTCGCGCGAGATGACCTCCATGTTGCAGAACCTGATCGGCAACGGGCTGAAGTACCGCGGCGAGGCGGCGCCGGTGGTCCGGGCCAGCGCGGCGCGCAGCGACGGCCGCTGGGAGATCGCCGTCCGCGACAACGGCATCGGGATCGAGCCGCGCTTCCACGAGCGCGTCTTCGGCCTCTTCCAGCGACTCCACACCAGCGAGGAGTACGCTGGGACGGGCATGGGGCTAGCCATCGTCAAGAAGATCGTCGAGTCCAACGGCGGCAGCGTGCGGGTCGAGTCGACCCCCGGCGAGGGCTCCACGTTCGTCGTCACGCTGCCGGGAGCCGACCGCTGATGGACCGCCCCGACGGGACGCACCGCCTGCTGGTCGTCGAGGACAGCGAGTCCGACGTGGAGCTGCTCCGCGAAGCGCTGGCCGAGAGCGACCCGACGGTCGAGCTCGACGTCGTGCGCCACGGCGAGGACGCGCTCGCGTTCCTGCGCCGCGAGGGCCCGTTCGAGACCGCCGCGCACCCCGACCTCGTCGTCCTGGACCTCAACCTCCCGCGCATGGGCGGCTTCGAGGTCCTGCGCGCGCTGCGCGAGGACATCGACCCGCGCCTGCGCCGCCTGCCGGTCGTCGTCTTCACGACCTCCGGCACCTCGACCGACGTCGAGAAGGCCTATGACCTGCACGCGTCGAGCTTCGTGACGAAGCCGACGGCGTTCGAGCACTACCTCGAGACCGTGCGGGCCTTCCGCGAGTTCTGGCTGCGGGTCGCCAAGCTGCCCGCGCCCAGCAGCTAGTCGCGCGGCGTGCCGGTCACCCGCGTCGAGGAGCCGTGGTCGAGCCTCCTGGAGGAGGGTCGCGAGGACGCGCGGCTCGTGCGCCAGGCGTTCGAGGGCGCACGCGAGCCGGTGCTGGAGCCGCTGCCCGAGGGGCTCCATCCGACGTTGTTGAAGGGGTTGCGCGGCGCGGGGATCGACGCGCTCTACGCCCACCAGGCCGAGGCGGTCGACGTGGCGCGCGACGGGCGCCCGTTCGTCGTGACGACCGGCACCGCGTCGGGCAAGTCGTTGTGCTTCAACCTGCCGACGCTGCACACGCTGTGCAGCGTCCCGACGGCGCGCGCGCTCTACCTCTACCCGACCAAGGCGCTGGCCCAGGACCAGGCGCGCGCGATCGCCTCGTTCCGGCTCGGCCGCCACGTGCGCCCGGCGATCTACGACGGGGACACCAAGCACGAGGATCGCGCGGCGGTGCGCAAGCGCGCCAACCTGATCCTGACCAACCCGGACATGCTGCACATGGGGATCCTCCCCAACCACGCGGCCTGGGGCGACTTCTTCACCAACTTGCGCGTGGTCGTCGTGGACGAGGCGCACGTCTATCGCGGCGTCTTCGGCTCGCACGTCGGCAACGTGCTGCGGCGGCTGCGGCGCGCGGCGGTGGCCTACAGCGGCGAGGAGCCGCTGATCCTGCTGGCGAGCGCGACGATCGCCAACCCGGTCGAGCTGGCCGAGGGGCTCACCGGCCTGGACGGCTTCGCGCACGTCGAGCGCGACGGCTCGCCGGGCGCGGCGCGCTCGATCGCCATGTGGAACCCGCCGGTCACCGACGAGGCGCTGCAGACGCGGCGCAGCGCGCTCGGCGAGGCGGCCGAGATGGTCACCGAGCTGGTGGTCAAGGGCGCGCGGACGATCTGCTTCGTGAAGTCGCGCAAGGGCGTCGAGCTGGTGGCGAAGCTCATCAGCGACCGGCTCGCCGACGCGCATCCGGCGCTGCGCGACCGCGTCGCGCCCTACCGCGCCGGCTACACGCCGCAGCAGCGGCGCGAGCTCGAGGCGCGCCTGGTGAGCGGCGACCTGCTCGCGGTCGTGACCACCGACGCGCTGGAGCTGGGGATCGACATCGGCGCGCTCGACGCCGCGGTCGTCGTCACCTTCCCGGGGACCGTGGCCTCCTTGAAGCAGATGTGGGGTCGCGCGGGGCGCCGCGGCCGCGGGCTCGCGGTCTACGTCGCCGGCGAGGACGCGCTCGACCAGTTCTTCTGCCGCCACCCCGACGAGTTCCTCGACCGCCCCGTCGAGGCCGCGATCGTCCACCACGAGAACGAGCACATCCATCTCGGCCACCTGCTGTGCGCAGCGCACGAGGGGCCGCTGGAGGAAGCGGACGCCGAGTTCCTCGGCCCGCGCCTGCTCGCGCACGCCGAGGTGCTGGAGAGCGCCGGCGAGCTGGTGCGCCGGCGCGGCCGCTTCGTCCT
>JAOPZG010000227.1 GCA_025964215.1 Conexibacter sp. | reverse complement strand
AGCCCGGCGGCGCGCGCGTGCGCCACGGCGGCCTGCACGCCGGCGACCGACGACGCTCGCAGCACGGCCGCCGGATGCTGGTCGATCGCGGTGTTCCAGCCGCTGCGCGCCGCGTCCCAGCCGGGGTCGCCGGGGCGCGTGAGATCGGGGAGGAGGTCGGTGGTCATGCCGCCATCCTCCACCAGCCCGCGCCCGGGCTCTAGAACGAATCGGACGGATCGCGCCTCAGCGCAGCCGCAGCACGTCGAGCAGGTCGCACAGATCCAGCACGCGCCAGACGTACGGCGGCGTCTCGACGATCCGCAGCTCCCAGCCCTCGCGCTCCGCCCGCCGCCAGCACCCGAGCAGCAGCGCGACGCCGGTGGAGTCGAAGAACGTGACGTCGCCGAGGTCGAGCACCAGGTGCGCGACCTCGCCATCGGCGGCGAGCGCCTCCAGGTGATCGGCGACCAGCGGCGCGGTCGCGAGGTCGAGATCGCCGGCCGGGGCGACGGTGACGGTGTCGCGGTGGTGGCCGACGGTGACGGAGAAGTCGTACGAGGGAGTGTGGTTCATGGCGAGCCTCCCTCCCTGAAACGCAGCCGCGCGCAAGATCACGCGCAAACCCGTTCCGTGTTCTAGACGGGCGCGCCGCCGCTCGGGGGTCAGACCCCTTGAGTGTCCTCGACTCAAGGGGTCTGACCCCCTCTGCGGCGCTAGCTCAGGACCGCGTGCTCGACCGCGTCGAGGTCCGGCTCGCACGGCACCACGGAGCCCGCCTGCATCAACGCCGTCTGCGGGTCCTTCAGGCCGTGGCCGGTGAGGATGCAGACGATCCGGTGGACGCCCTCGGGCGCGCCGTACTTCAGGAGGCCGGCGACCGACGCGGCGCTGGCCGGCTCGCAGAAGACGCCCTCGCCGGCGGCGAGGAACTTGTAGGCGTCGAGGATCTCGACGTCGGTCACCGCGCGCACCATCCCGCGCGAGGAGGTCATCGCCGCCATCGCCTCCTCCCAGCGCGCGGGGTTCCCGATCCGGATCGCGCTCGCGATCGTCTCCGGGTTCTCGATCACGCGGCCCTCGACCAGCGGAGCCGCGCCCGAGGCCTGGAAGCCGAGCATCCGCGGCGCCTCGCCGATCTCCTGGAAGCCCTTCCAGTAGGCGGTGACGTTGCCCGCGTTGCCGACCGGGATGCAGAGCGCGTCGATCGCGCCGATCTCGTCGAAGATCTCGAACGACGCGGTCTTCTGCCCCTCGATCCGGAACGGGTTGACGCTGTTGACCAGTGCGATCGGCTGACGATCGCAGACCTCGCGCACGAGCTTCAGCGCGACGTCGAAGTTCCCGCGCAGCGCGATCACCCGCGCGCCGTGCATCAGCGCCTGGGCGAGCTTGCCCGTCGCGATCTTCCCCTCGGGGACGATCACCGCTCCGCGCAGCCCGGCGCGCGCCGCGTAGGCCGCGAGCGACGCGGCGGTGTTGCCGGTCGAGGCGCAGAGCACCGCCTCGGCGCCATTGCGCACAGCGTCGCTCACCGCGCAGGTCATCCCACGATCCTTGAACGAGCCGGTCGGGTTGGCGCCCTCGGTCTTGAGGAAGACCTCGGCGCCGACGCGCTCGCTGAGCTTGGGCGCCGGGACCAGCGGCGTGGAGCCCTCCTGCAGCGAGACGACGGGGTCGTCGGCGGCGAAGGGCAGGCGGTCGCGGTAGCGCTCGATCAGGCCGGGCACGGGGGTCTAGAACTCCTCGTCGAGGACGCGGATCGCGCGCGGGCGCGACCGCACGAACTCCAGGCCGGCGATCATCTCGACCGCCGCGGACAGCCGGCTCTCCAGGACCGGGTGCAACACCATCACCAACCGCGCGTTGGTCCCGAGGCCCTTCTGGACGAAGGACTTCACGCTAATCCCCTGCACGCCCAGGATCTGCGCGAGCTGGGCCAGGACGCCGGGCTCGTCGGCGACCTCGACGTGGAGGTAGAACGCGCTCGTGACGTCCGCGATGAGCTTGAGGCGGGCGCTCGGCTCGGGCGTCGAGGCCGGCGGGATCATCGCGCTGATGACGTCGCCGAGGACCGCGCTCGCGGTCTGCGGTCCGCCGGCGCCGGGGCCGCTGAGGGTGATCTCGGTGATCGCGGGCGACTCGATCGTCACCGCGTTGAACGGGCCGTTGATCGACGCGAGCGGGTGCGCGCCGTAGAGGAACGCCGGGTGGACGCGGACGCTGAGGCCGCCGTCCACGCGCTCCGCCGTCCCGATCAGCTTGAGGCCGAGGCCGAGCTCGCGGGCGTACTCGAGGTCGTCGGCGGTGAGGTGCTCGATCCCCTCGTAGGGCACGTCGGAGAGCGAGACCGGCGTGTCGAAGGCGAGCCGCGCGAGGATCGCCATCTTCGCGGCGGCGTCCTTGCCGGTGACGTCGTCGGTCGGGTCGGCCTCGGCGTAGCCGAGCGCCTGGGCCTCGGCGAGCGCGTCGGCGTACTCGGCGCCGGTCTCGGCCATCCGGCTGAGGATGAAGTTCGTGGTGCCGTTGACGATCCCGTGGAGGCGCTCGACGTGGGCGCCGGCCAGCGACTCCTGGAGGACGCGCACGACCGGGACGACGCCGGCGACCGCGGCCTCGAAGCGCAGCTGGACGCCGTGCTCGCGGGCGATCGTCCAGAGCTCCTCGCCGTGCTCGGCCAGCAGCTGCTTGTTGGCCGTGACGACGTGCTTGCCCGCGGCCATGGCCCGCAGCACGTAGTCGCGCGCCGGCTCGAGCCCGCCCATCAGCTCGACGATGAGGTCGCTGTTGGCGACGATCTCGTCGAAGTCCCCCTCGTTGCGGCGCAGCACGCCCGAGATCTCGGGGCGCAGGCCGGTGACGTTCGCGACGTGGTCGGCACGCTCGGCCACGAGGTCGGCGAACGCGCCGCCCACCGTGCCGCGGCCCAGCAGGCCGATCCGGAAGGCGTCAGGCATTCGGTCCCCTGGCGAACGGCTCATGCATTGCCCCGCTTCACGGATGCCTCGGCATTCACGTCTCTCCGGGTCAGGTCCTCGTAGGTCTCGCGGCGCACGACCGCGCGGGCCTGGCCGTCGGAGACGAAGACGATCGGCGGCCGGGGCTGGCCGTTGTAGTTGTTGGCCATCGCGTGCCCGTAGGCGCCCGTGACCGGGATCGCGACGAGGTCGCCGGGCCGCGGGTCGGGCAGGTCGGCGTCGTGGACGCGCCCGGCGCTGGACTCGCAGTGCTTGCCGGCCAGGTGGCAGATCGTGCCCGCGTGGCCGGGACCGCCCGGCCGCCCGATGACCATCG
>JAOPZG010000226.1 GCA_025964215.1 Conexibacter sp. | reverse complement strand
AGCCGCAGCGGATGCGTCACCCGCGTCGGCAGCTTCCGCCGCGCGCTCGGCGGCAGCGTGCGCAGGACGGCCGTGACCTCGCCGGTCGACTGCCCGCTGCGCTGCGTCTCGATCGCCAGGACCTCCTCGAGGTCGGCGATCATCGCGCGGTCGTCGGCGTAGCGGCTCCCGGTCTCCTTGGCCGTCGAGCGGTCGAGGACCGAGGCGAGCGCGCTGGAGACCTCGGGGCGGCGGATCTGCACGTCGGGCAACTGCTCGCGGACGTGCTTCATCGCGACCGCGACCTGGTTGTCGCCCTTGAACGGCACGTCGCCGGTGAGCATCTCGAAGAGCACGATGCCCAGCGAGTAGAGGTCGCTCTGGCCGGTGACCGGATGGCCGAGCGCCTGCTCGGGCGAGACGTAGTCGGTGGTCCCCAGGACGCGGCCGTCGGCCGTCAGCCCCTCCTGGTCGAGCGTGCGCGCGATCCCGAAGTCGGTGACCTTCGCGGAGCCCTCCTCGTCGACCAGCACGTTCTGCGGCTTGACGTCGCGGTGGACGATCCCGCCGGCGTGCGCGACGCCGAGCGCGCGCGCGATCTCGATCGCGTAGGCGATCGACTCCTGGATCGGCAGCCGCCCGTGGCGGCGAATGCGGTCCTTCAGCGTCTCGCCCTCGACGTACTCGAAGACGATGTACGGCATGTTGTCGTCCTCGCCGGCGTCGATGACGGTGACGATGTGCGGGTGGTTGAGCTGCGCGACGGCCCGCGCCTCGCGCCGGAAGCGCTCGAGCTGGTCGCTGTCGGAGGCGATCTCGCGGTGCATGAGCTTGATCGCGACCTGGCGCTCCAGGACCGTGTCGAAGGCGCGGTAGACCGTCGACATCCCGCCGGTGCCGATCTGGGCATCCAGCCGGTAGCGGCCGTTCAAGAGCGTGCCGACCTGCGAGCTCACGCCTCCATTGTGACGAGCGCGCCGTCGTTAACGACAACGGACCGCCCAGAGGGGCGGCCCGCGGCCGGACAGAGGCTCTTCGTGAGGACTACCCGAGGAGCTTCAAGACGCTCTGCGGCTGCTGGTTGGCCTGCGCCAGCATGGCCGTGCCGGCCTGCTGCAGCACCTGCATCTTGGTCAGGTTCACCATCTCCTCGGCCATGTCGACGTCGCGGATGCGCGACTCGGCGGAGGTCAGGTTCTCCTGGTAGGCGGCCGAGACCGACAGCGTGTGGTCGAGGCGGTTCTGGACCGCGCCCATCTCACCGCGGGCGGCCGAGACGGCGGTGATGGCCGCGTCGATCTCCGAGATGTCGGCGTTGTTGCCCGCCGACAGCGTCGCGTAGGACGTGCCGACCGCCGAGGACAGGTTCAGGAACGTGATCCCGATCTGCTCGCCGTCGTTGGCGCCGATCTGGAACGAGACCGTGGCGGAGCCGTTGAGCAGGTTGATGCCGTTGAACTGCGCCTGCGCGCCGATGCGGTCGATCTCGGAGGCCAGCTGGTTGACCTCGTTCTGGATCGAGGTGCGCGCCGTCGTGTCGAGCGAGCCGTTCTTGTACTGGACGGCGAGCTCACGGATGCGCTGGAGCATCGAGTGGACCTCGTCGAGGTTGCCTTCCGCGGTCTGGACCATCGAGGTCCCGTCCTGGATGTTCTTCTGGGCCTGGGCCAGGCCGCGGATCTGCGACCGCATGGACTCGGAGATCCCGAGGCCGGCGGCGTCGTCGGCCGCGCGGTTGATGCGGTAGCCGGAGGAGAGCTTCTCCATCGAGGCGGAGATCTTGGCGGTGTTCGCCTGCAGGTTGCGCGTGGCGTTCATCGCCTCGATGTTGTGCGTGATGCGTAGGGACATCCTTGTTCGTCCTTTGCTGTCCTTGGAGGGAAGGTGTGCTGAGAGGGAGCTAGCGGTGAGTGAGCGCTAGGACTTCTTGGTGGGCGCCGGGACGTCGTCCGGAAGCTGGGCGACGTCTGACGCTGCGGCGGCGCGGTTCTCCGCCTGGACTGCCGCCCAGATCTCCTCCCGGTAGACCGGGATGGACTTCGGGGCGGCGATGCCGATGCGCACGCTGGAGCCGCTGACCTCGATCACTTCGACCACGACGTCGTCGCCGACCATGATCTTCTCGCCGGGGCGGCGGGTGATGATGAGCATGAGAGGGATTCCTCCTTGGATTCCGGGTCAGGGGTTCCGAGCGTACCGGTGCGGTTAAGCGGCCTTCGTCGACGGCTCCTCCTGGAGCCCGGCGAAGAGCGGCGCGCGGACAGGTGCGTCGGGCGCCTGGTTGATCACCTGGTGCCCGGAGTTGCCCACGACGAGGATCGGCGCACGGAGGTTCGCGCAGAAGTCCTCGAGGGCCGCGGCCGAGCGGACCGTGACGTACACCGAGGCGTCCTCGGGGGTGCGGACCCCGATGCGCTCGGCCTCGTCGTCGGCCAGCTCGAGCTCGTAGCCCTCGAAGAACCGCCAGGGGTTCGTCACGGGCACCGCGAGCTCGGGATCGTCCATCGAGTGGAGCCAGACGAACGCGCTCTCGTCGCTGCGGGCGAGAAGCGCGAACCGGCGGCCACCGAGGCCGATCAGTCCGTTGGGGAAGTCGAGCACGGCCTCAGCGGGGATCTGAAGCTCCCCGAAGCGGCTCGACTGGAGCGTCACTGCCATCTGGAAGTCGCCTCCATTGTTGGGGTTGTTCAGTCCATCGCTCATGAGAGGAACTGGAGTAGGGACGGCTGGATGATCTGCGCGCCGACCTTCAGGGAGGCCTGATAGGCGGCAGACTGGGCGGAGTAGTCGGTGATGGCCTTGGCCAGGTCGACGCCCGTGAGGTCGTCGATGCTCTGGGTGGCTGTGTCCTCGAGGTCGGTGAGCCGGCTCAGGGCCGCGTCGGCGCGGTTGCTCATCGCGCCGATGGCCGAGACCGCGGAGCTCACGGCGGTCTGGTTGGCCGCGATCGCCTTGAGGTCGGAGGACTGGATGGCCTGCATGTCGGCGGTCGTGCCGCTGCGCAGGTGGGCCGAGAGCTGGGTCAGCGTGTCGAGCACGCGCCCGTCGCCCGAGGCCGAGCCGCCGCCGAGGATCGACCCGGCGGTGAGCGGGGTCGAGGCGCCGGCGGGCGTGCCGTTGACCGGCACGAAGGAGGGGTTGTTCTGGAGGACGACGCCCGCGCCGCCGTCGCGCAGCAGCGCGTTGTCGTCGCCCTGGAACGTGTCGCCCGTCGCGTCGGCGTAGGGCGCGGTGTCGGACTTGGTGCCCGAGAAGATGTAGGAGTTGCCGACCTTCGTGTTCATGGAGTCCTTGGCGGACTTGATGAGCTGGTCGATCTCGTCGGCGATCGCATTGCGGTTGTCCTGGCTCAGCGTGCCGTTGCCGGCCGAGAGGGCCAGCTCGTTGGCGCGCGAGAGCACCGAGCGCACGCCTTCCAGCGCGGTCTCGGAGGAGTTCAGCGCGGTCTGGGCGCTGTTGACGGAGCTCTGGCTCGCCTTGATCCCCGAGAGCTCGGAGGTCTTCAGGCGCTCCTGCGCGGCCGCGGTCGGGTCGTCGGAGGGCTGGTTGACGCGCTTGCCCGTCGAGATCTGCAGCTGCGTGTCGGCCATCGCCGCGTAGCGCGCCTGGAGATCGGCGATCACGCGGTCGCTGACCATGTTGTTGGTGATGCGCATGGCTTAGAGCCCCGCTCGCCCGGTCGAGTTGATCAGGGTGTTGAGGAGGTCGTCCATCGTCGTCAGCGCGCGCGCGGCGGCCTGGTAGCCGCGCTGGAAGCGGATCATGTTGGACATCTCCTCGTCCATCGAGACGCCGGAGACCGACTGGCGCTGCGCGGTGATCGAGGTCAGCACGCTGTTGGCGGTCGTGTTGGAGCTGTTCGCGGTCTGGACGTCGGAGCCGATCTGGCGCACGAGGCCCGAGTAGGCGGTGTCGACGGCGCCGCCGCGCAGGGCGCGGATGGCGAGGGCGACGCTGTTGTCGGACGCCGCGCCGCCGGCGACGCCGGCGCTGACCGAGGCCGAGGTGGCGACGACGGCGATGTCGTTCGCGCCGGTGCCGGAGAAGATCGGGGTGGAGGAAGCCGAGTTGACCGTGGTGATCAGCGAGGAGGCCATCGTCGCGAGCGTCGCGCGGTAGCCGTCGACCTTGGCCGCGACGTCCATGAGCCCGCCGAGCTGGCCGCCGGGCGTGGCCGACAGCGTCGCGGTCGTCGGCATCGTCGCCGTGGTCTGCGAGACCAGCGGGGTGGAGGCGCCGCCGAAGGAGACCTGGATCATGCCCGGGTAGGCGGGCTTGCCGGCGGCGTCGAGCGTCGGGTCCGGCGTGACCGAGACCTGGCCGTACGCGGAGAGCTGGTCGAGCAGCAGGTCGCGGCGGTCGAGCAGGTCGTTGGGCGCGACGCCCGCGCCCTGCGCGCGGTTGATCTGGTCGTTGAGCGAGGCGAGCTCGGTGGCGATCGGCTTGATCGGGCCCTGGTCGCTCAGCAGGTCGCTCACCGCGGCGGTGGCCTGCGTGCCGGCCGAGGCGATGTCGGAGTCGAGCGTGCCGAAGCGCTGGGCGAGCGTCTGCGCGGCTCCGACGACGGCGGCCTTCGCGTCCGTGCTCGTCGGGTTCGCGGCGAGCGTGTCCCACGAGGTCCAGAAGTTGTCGAGCAGCGTGCCCATGTCGCTCTTGGAGCCCGAGGCGAGGTCGGACTGCACGACGCCGAGGCGCTTGGTCGTGACGTCGGACTGGCCCGCGGTCATGCTCTGCGCGCGGTACTGGAGGTCGAGGAAGTCGTCGCGCAGGCGGCGGTAGGTGATGACGTCGACGCCGGTGCCGAGCTGCGCGCTCGTGCCGTCCTGCTTGGTGCCGTCGATGCGCAGCGGCGCGGAGGCGCCGAAGACGGCCTCCTGGCGGCTGTAGCCGGGGGTCTCGACGTTCGCGATGTTGTGCGCGATGACGTCGAGCGCGGCCTGCTGGGCCTGGACGCCGCGCAGCGCGGTCTGGAGTCCGGTGAAGGCGGGGATCGTCATGGCCTACGCCTCGAGGTCCAGCGCGCGGCGGATCCGCACCGGCTGGGCCGACGGGTCGAGGGTGGCGCGCATCGTGGCGCCCGGCTCGCTGGGCGGCCGGTAGCCGACGTCCTCGCCGTCCACGCCGAGCTGGCGGGTCAGGTGCGAGAGGAACGCGAGCTCCTGGCGCATGAGGGCGCGGTTGACGACGTGCTCGCGCTGGACCTCGGCGAGCAGGCCGCGCAGCTGGGCGCTGCGCTCCTTGGCGGCGACGGCCTCGTGCGGGTTGAGCAGCTGGGCGAGCGCCTCGAGCGTGACGGTGTGGGCGGGGATGTTGAGCCCGCCGCCGGCCTGGGTGAGGATCCGGACGCGGTCGCGCTCGAGCGTGGAGCGGCGCTCCATCTCGGCCTGCATCTCGCCGAGGCGGGCCAGGACCGAGTCGACGTCGCGGACGCGGATCGCGGCGCCCTGGCGCAGGACGGCGTCGAGCAGCCGGCGGGCGGAGGCGATCTGCGCGTCGAGGTGGCGCAGGACGTCGGAGCCGAAGACGGTGGGGGCCGCGGGGGCCAGGGCGGTGCTCACTTGCCCGTCCCCTTCAGGTTCTGCGCGATGGAGCGCGCGAGGCCGAGGCCGCCGGCCGACATGATGGAGTCGGCCATGACGCCGGGCAGCATCTGCTTGTAGGAGTCGGTCGCCGCCGACGAGCCGTCGTCGGAGTCCGAGCCCTCCTCGGCCTTGGTGGTGTCAGCCATCGACTGCGTGAGCTGCTCGACGAGCTGGCGCTCGAACTGCAGCGCCGCCTTGTAGTTGTCCTGGTCGGACTTGGTGCCGGCGCGGACGTCGGCGGGCAGCGTCGCGTTGTCGACGGGCGGGAGCGTGCTCATCACTTCTTCACCTGGTTGGCGATCTCGAGGATCTGGTCCTGGGTGGTGATGGCCTTGCTGGCGAGCTGGAACGCGCGCTGGGCCTCGATCATGTCGGTCATGGCCGTGGCCTCGTCGACGTTCGATGCCTCGAGCGTGCCCTGCGACAAGGTGGTGGACTTCGCGGCGGCGCGGGCGGCGCCGCTGCCCTTCGTCGCGACGTAGGTGTTGTCCGGGCCGCCCTGGAGCTGCGCGGGGGCGGGGACGTCGACCATCGTGATCTGGCCGAGCTTGACGTTGTTGAGGGAGACGGCGCCGTCGGCGCCGATCTTCACCTGGCTCGTGTCGGCGCCGGCGGGCAGCTTGATCGGCGGCTCGAGGAGCTGGCCGGTGTGGAGCTGCAGGCGGCCGGTGGAGTCGGCCGTGAGGTTGCCGTCGCGGGTCAGCGCCTTGCTGCCGTCCTTGAGCTTCACCTGGATGAAGCCCTGACCGCTCAGCGCGACGTCGAGCGAGCGCTCGGTGTCCTGGAGGGCGCCCTGCTCGGTGCTGCGGCCGATCGAGGTCGCGGCGGAACCGGCGCCGATGGTGACGCCCTTCGCGGCGCCATAGCCCTGGGCGTCGTCGTACACGAGGTCGCGGAAGGCGACGCGGGCGGACTTGTAGCCCGTCGTGTCGACGTTCGCGAGATCGCTGGAGACCGCGTCGAGACGGGTCTGCTGTGCCGCCATGCCGGCGGCCGCCGTGTACATGCCTTCAAGCACTTTTTGCCGGGTCCCCTGGGAAGGAGGGAAATCAGGATCTCCAGCTTCCGCCAAGGGCGGTCCAGCCGTCGGGATCCTCTGTCCTCCAAGGTGATCGGCAAGGGCCGAACCGACTTGAGAAGTGCAGGAACATCCGTCCGTGGGAGGACGGCGCGGGGCTGGTTATCAGCCGGGGAGGCTGCCGACTTGGCCGGCGGCCTGCTGCAGCGTTCCGTCGATGGTCTGGATGGCCTTCTGGCCAGCCTCGAAGGCGCGCAGCGACGCCATCATGTCGACCATCGTGCGTCCGGCGTCCACGCCGGAGCCCTCGAGGTAGCCGGACTGGACCTCGCCCTTGGCGGTGCCCGCGGCCGTCCCCGTGAAGAGGGAGTCGCCCTGCTTCTTGACGTCGGTCAGCGCGAAGGCGCCGACCTTCGCCGCGTCGACGGTGCCGTCGGCGTTGACCTTGACCGGCTTGCGGTCGGTCCCCAGCACGGTGTTGCCCAGCTGGTCGGTGAGCGTCCCGTTCGCGGCGGCCTTGAACGAGCCGTCGCGGGTGTAGCGGACGCCGCTGGAGGTCTGCACGCCGAAGTAGCCCGGCCCGGCGATGCCGAGGTCGAGCGGCTCGCCCGTGTCCTTGAGCGCCTCCGGCGTGAGGTCGGTGACCTGCTTGGTGATCAGCGGGCCCTGCCCCAGCTTGCCGATGGTCTCGCCGGTCTGGGTGTTCTGGAGCAGCAGGTCGGAGAACGACCGCTGCTGGGACTGGTCGGACTTGTAGCCCGGCGTCGCCGAGTTCGCGAGGTCGTTGGCGATCTGGTCCTGGCGGACCTGCTCGGCGACCATGCCGGCGGCGGCGATGTAGAGGCCACGTTCCATACCTCCCCAGAGTCGGCGGGGGCGCAGGCGACTTGAGGCCGCTGGCCGACATGCGAACCTGTCGGCGCGATGGCAGCCGCCCCGGTCAACCTGGTCCTGCTCCGCGGCCTGCTCCCGGACCTCACGCTGACGCCCGGGACCTTCCTGACCGCGCGCGTGCTCGACGGCCGGACGCTCTCGCTGGCCGGGGTGAAGCTCGGCGCGCAGCTGCCGGCCGACGTGGTCGCGGGACAGGTCCTGCGGCTGCGCGTGGAGGAGGCGAGCGCGGAGCGGATCCACCTGCGCGTGGTGGAGGCGCCGGCGCCGCAGGCGGCAGAGCACGCGGCCGCGCCGCAGGTCCCCGCCTCGGCCTACCAGCTGGCGCTGCCCGGCGGGGTGCTCGCGCGGGTCCACGTGGAGGAGCGCGAGGAGGGCGGCGGTCCGCGCGGCCCGGGCGCG
>JAOPZG010000202.1 GCA_025964215.1 Conexibacter sp. | reverse complement strand
AGATCGTCAGCTTCGGCGGCCTGGACCTGAGCCGGCGCGCGGACGTGGCCACGTGGGTCGACGGCGGCGTCGAGGCCTTCGGGCGCGTCGACATCCTGTACAACAACGCCAGCCTGCCGAAGTTCGGGTCGATCACCGACCTCTCCGAAGAGGACTGGTCGTTCACGATCCGCAACGAGCTCGACGTCGTCTGGTTCAGCTGCCAGGCCGCGTGGCCGCACCTGGTCGCCGCGGGCGGCGGCGCGATCGTCAACATCGCGTCGGTCTCCGCGCACGTCGGGATGCGCAAGCTGCCCCAGAGCGGGCACGCCGCGGCCAAGGGCGCCGTCGTCTCGCTCACGCGCCAGCTCGCGGCCGAGGGCGGCCCGGTCAACATCCGCGCCAACTGCGTCAGCCCCGGCTGCATCGCCTCGCCGGCGACCGAGCCGCTGCTGGCGATGGGCGACGAGAGCCCGATCCTCCCGATCGTCGAGCACACGGCGTTCGGGCGTCCGGGCCGGCCGGAGGAGGTCGTCCACGCGGCGCTCTTCCTGGCCTCCGACGAGGCGGGCTACGTCAACGGCGCCGAGCTCGTCGTCGACGGCGGCACGTCCATCCTGATCTAGAGGACCGAGGGCTCCATGAGCTGTCCGTACGCGCAGGGCACGACCATCCCGGTGGCCGAGGACTTCCAGCCGCTGTCGCTGGACTTCATCCGGCAGCCCTACGGCACGCTCGCGGAGCTCCGCGAGCGTGCGCCGATCCACTACCTCCCCGACCTCGACCTCTGGGCGATCACCCGCTGGGAGGACCAGGTCGGCGCGTTCGGCAACTTCAAGGACTACTCGTCGCGCTGCGTCGGCGTCGGCCCGCGGCCGCCGGCGATGCACGACGTGCTCGACCCCGAGTTCCTGACCAAGACCTTCAACGCCAAGGACCCGCCGGAGCACACCGTCGCGCGCAAGCTCGCCAGCCAGGCGTTCCGCCGCGCGCGGGTCGACGACATGGGTCCCGTGACGGCGCGCCGCGCGCACGAGCTGATCGACGGCTTCGCGGCCGACGGCTCGGGCGACCTGATGGAGCAGTTCTGCGTGCCGCTGGCCATGGGCGTCATGGTCGAGCTGCTGGGCTTCCCGCCGCAGGACGCCCACCTGCTCGACGGCTGGGGCAACGACCTCACGGTCCTGTTCGTGCCCAAGGACCCCGACGCGCCCGACGACCAGATGGCCCAGCCGATGCCCGACGAGGAGTGGCTGGAGCGCTGGACGCGGCTGGCGGCGGCGCGCGCGTACTTCGAGGAGCTGATCGAGGAGCGCCTGGCGCGCCCGACCGGCGACCTCATCTCCGGGATGGTCCACGCCCGCCTGGAGGACGGGACGACCGCGCTCAACCGCGAGCACGTCGTCACGCACCTGGTCGAGTTCATCTCGGCCGGCAAGGCGGCGATGGCCGACCTGATCGCGCAGACCGTGATCCTCTTCGACGCCCAGCCGGACGTCCTCGAGGAGCTGCGGCGCGAGCCCGAGCTGTGGGCCGAGGTCTGCGAGGAGGCGCTGCGGATGCGCGGCAACGCGCTCGGCCTGCTGCGCGTCGCGATGCGCGACGTCGAGATCGGCGGCCACACGCTGCCCAAGGGCTCGCGCGTCTGGCTGCTGGCCTCCTCGGCCAACCACGACCCCGAGCACTTCCCGGAGCCGGGGCGCTTCGACCTGCACCGCGAGAACGTCGGCGACCACCTCGCCTTCGGCCGCGGGATCCACAAGTGCATCGGGTCGCCGCTGACGCGCGTGACCTGCACCGAGGCGCTGCGCGTCCTCTACGAGCGCCTGCCGGCGGTGCGCCCCGTCGCGGGCCAGGAGCTCGACTACGAGCCGTCGCTCCTGGCCTTCCTCCTGCGCAGCCTCGCCGTCACGTGGTGACGGCCGCCGCGGCGAGCTCGTCGCGGTGCGCCTCCAGGACCTCGCGCAGCGAGAGCGGGTCGCGGCCCGTGATGGCCTTGAAGTCGTCGCTCTGGACGGCGAAGTAGTCCTCGCGGACCGCCTTGCCCATGCCGGTCAGCGCGTCGACCATGAGCGACGGGACGCCGGCGGCCGCGGTCTCCTGCGCGAACGTCGCGTCGTCGACCTCGACGTACTCCAGCGGGCGCCCGCTGACCTCGGCCAGCAGCTCGGCGACCTGCTTGAAGGTCAGCAGCTCCGGGCCGGTGATGTCATAGGTGTTGCCCATGTGCCCGTCGCCGAGGACCAGCGCGATGGCGGCGCGCGCGACGTCTGCGCGCGAGACGAAGGCGGCGGTCCCGTCGGCGGTGTTGATGCGCATCTGCCCGGCCGCCAGCGCGGGGGTGAAGCGCTCGACGACATGCAGCTCGGCGTAGGGCGCGTCGCGCAGGATCGCGTAGGGGACGCCGCCGGCGGCCAGCAGCTCCTCGGCGTCGCGGTACTCCTGGGCGGCGAGGCCGACCGGATGGGCGGGGTCGTCGACCTTCGGCATCGACGGGAAGACCAGGCGCTCGACGCCGGCGGCCTTGGCGGCGGAGATCGCCGCGCTGTGCTCGTCGTAGCGGTGGCCGGTGCCGTTGCTGGCGCTGATCATGAACATCCGCTCGACGCCGGCGAAGGCCGTGGTCAGGCTCTCCGGCTCGTCGAAGTCCGCGTAGCGGACGTCGACCCCCCGCTCGGCGTACTCGGCGAGGTTCGCCGGCGTGCGCGTGGTGATGACGAGATCCTGCGGCTCGACCCGTTCGAGCGCCGCTTCGACGGAGAGGCGGCCGAGCTTGCCGCTGGCGCCGCTGATGCCGATGACCATGCTGCTCCCTTCGTTGGACGAAGGCAGCAATGTTAGTTACTGTCGACAGCAATGTACAGACGGAAGGACGGGTCATGAAGGTCTACGAGGCGATCGCCGACGCACTGGTCGGCGAGCAGGTCGGGCGCGTGTTCGGCCTGATGGGGGACGGCAACATGGAGCTGCTGGCCGAGCTGACGGACCGCCGCGGCGTGGACTTCGTCAAGGTCCGCCACGAGCAGGGCGCGGTCGCGATGGCCGACGGCTACGCGCGCGCCTCGGGCGAGGTGGGCGTCTGCACGGTGACGTGCGGGCCAGCGCTGCTGAACACCGCCACGTCGCTGGCCGTCGCGCGCTCGCACGGCTCCGCGGTCGTCCTGCTGGCCGGCGACACGCCCGCCGACGACCCGGGCCACCTGCAGAACGTCGATCAGCAGCGCTTCGGCGCGGCGCTGGCCGCCACCACGATCGCCGTCACCGACCCCGGCGAGGTCGCCGCGAAGATCGCCGAGGCCTTCCTGGCCGCCCGCATCGGTCATGGCCCGGTGCTCGTGAACCTGCCGATGGACGTCCAGGGCCGCGACCTGCCCGGCGCCTGGAGCTACGCGCCGGCCGCCGTGCCGGCAGCCGCAGACGCGGTCG
>JAOPZG010000194.1 GCA_025964215.1 Conexibacter sp. | reverse complement strand
GTGCTCCTGCTGCTGGCCGACAACACCAAGCGCGGGACCGCGCAGCGGCGGCCGGGCAAGCCGGCGCCGGGGATCCAATCGGTCTCGCTCGGGCAGGCGCGCGCGCACGACTTCGATCCCTACGGCGACGACCACACCGAGCACCGCTCCGACGTGGGCCGCGTGCTCGACGACGACCCGGGGACGTCGTGGACGACCGAGCACTACAACGGCGGCTTCCAGAGCAAGCCGGGCGTCGGGATCTACGTGGACGCCAAGCCCGGCGTCGTCGGCAAGCAGCTCGACATCCGGACCCAGACGACGGGCTGGGCGGGCAAGATCTACGTGTCGAACTCGGTCAACCCGGCGGCGACGGACCTGTCGGGATGGAAGGACCTCGGGACGAACTTCACGGCCGACAAGAAGAAGTTCTCGCTCCAGCTCGACACGGCCGGCCAGACGTTCCGCTACTACCTGGTCTGGATCACGAAGCTGCCGCCGTCGGGGCAGGCGTCGATCGCGGAGATCGTGCTCTCCCAGTCCCGATGAGCGACGGGGCGCACACGGTGCGGTTGACGCATCCCGAGCGGGTGCTGTGGCCCGACGCCGGGCTGACCAAGCGCGACTTGTATGACTACTTCGGCGCGATCGCGGACGTGATGGTGCCGCACGTGCGCGACCGGCCGGTGTCGCTCCAGCGCTTCCGCGGGGCGGTCGGGGATGGCGGGTTCTTCCAGAAGGAGATCCCGAAGGGCGCGCCGGACTGGATCGCGCGGGTGAGCGTGCCCAAGCGCGACGGGACCGTGCACCACCTGCTCGCCAACGATCGCGAGACGCTCCAGTGGCTGGCGCAGCAGGGGTGCGTGACGCCGCATGTGTTCACCGCGCGAGCCGATCGGCTGGATCGCCCGGACCGGCTGGTCATCGACCTCGATCCCTCGCACGAGGACTTCGGGGCGGTGCGCGCCGCCGCGCTGGCGTGCGGGGCGGCGCTGCGCGATCGCGGGCTCGAGCCGTTCGCGATGGTCACCGGCTCGCGCGGGATCCACGTCGTCGTGCCGCTGAAGCGCACGCGCGACGTCGAGCACGTCCTCGCCTGGTCGCGCGCCTTCGCCGCCGCGCTCGCCGCGGAGCATCCCGACACGCTGACCACCGAGTTCCACAAGGCCAAGCGCGACGACCGGCTCTACCTGGACGTCGCGCGCAACGGCCAGTCCCAGACGGTCGTCCCGCCCTACGGACCGCGGCCCCGCCCGGGCGCGCCGGTCGCGACGCCGCTGCGCTGGGAGGAGCTGGAGGACGACGGGCTGAAGCCCGACGGCTGGACGCTGAAGTCGGTGCTGGAGCGCCTGGACGCGCTCGGCGGCGACCCGTGGGCCGGGATCGCCGGCGCCGCACGCGCGCTGCCGAAGCTGCCGAAGGGCTGAGCCGCCCGGCCATCACCCGGCGAGGGGATCCCCACGTCCGCCGCCGGCCGTCGACCTCAGCTCGCGCCCACCCGCGGCCGACACTCGGACCATGGCCTCCCTCCCCTCGCTCCCGACCTTCGCCGGGATGCGCCGCACCAAGCCCAAGCCCTCCAAGTCCCCCTCGGACACCGCCGCCACCATCCGGCTCACCGCCGACGACGAGCACGCCACCAAGCTCAACCTCGCCCACCGCCTCCGCGCCCAGGACCAGGCGCGCAAGACGACCTCGGTCCCACCGCCGCCGAAGCGCTAGGCGGCGACAAGCCAAAGGATAATTTGCTTTGAAGCCATAAAGAACGTTATCCTTTGCATCTGTGCCTGGACCGCGCCCCCGTTCCCGCTACGCGATCGAGGCCGCCCAGGTCCTCGGCACCCAGATCCAGGCCGCCCGCCGCGAGCGGCGCTGGTCGCAGAAGGACCTCGCCGGCCGCGCCGGGATCACGACGCCCACGCTCCGCAAGGTCGAGCAGGGCGACCTCGGCGTCGCGATCGGGACGGTCTTCGAGGTCGCGACGCTGGTCGGCGTGCCGCTCTTCCACGAGGACCGCGCGCGCCTCGCGCTCGACCTCGACCTCGTGACCGCGCGCAGCGCCCTGCTGCCGCAGCGCGTCCGGGCGCCCAAGCGCGAGGTCGACGATGACTTCTAGCGCTCCCGGGGAGGCGTTCGCCTGGATCTGGCTCCCGGGCGCCACCGCGCCGGTGGTGGCCGGCCGCCTGACCGCGGTCGGCGCCGCCGTCGAGTTCAACTACGGCCGCAGCTACCTCGAGCGCGACGACGCGATCCCGCTCTCCCTCCCCGAGCTGCCGCTGCGGCGCGGGGCGATCGCGCCGCTCGACGGGCTGCGCATCGCCGGCTGCATCGCCGACGCAGGGCCGGACGCCTGGGGCCAGCGAGTGATCATGCAGCACCTGCTCGGCGCCGGCGCGACCAGCGCGGACCCGGTCGACCTGCATCCGTTGACCTACCTGCTGCAGTCGGGGTCCGATCGGATCGGCGCGCTCGACTTCCAGGCCTCGGCCACGACGTACGTCGCCCGCGACCACACGAGCGCGCCGCTCGCGGAGCTGCTGGAGGCCGCCGACCGCGTCGACCAGCGCCTGCCGCTCTCGCCCGCGCTGGATCGGGCGCTGCTGCACGGCAGCTCCGTCGGCGGCGCCCGCCCGAAGGCGCTGCTCGCCGGCGGCGAGCGCAAGTACATCGCCAAGTTCTCCTCGACGACCGACAGCTTCTCGGTGGTCAAGGGCGAGTTCGTCGCGATGGAGCTGGCGCGGCGCGCGGGCCTCGACGTCGCCCCCGTCGAGCTGGCCACGGCGATGGGCCGCGACGTCCTGCTCGTCGAGCGCTTCGACCGGACGCCGGCAGGCGGGCGCCGCGCGATGATCTCGGCGCTCACGCTGCTCGCGCTCGACGAGCTGCTGGCGCGGTACGCCAGCTACGCGGAGCTCGCCGAGATCGTCCGCCGGCGCTTCGCCGACGCGCCGGGCACGCTGCGCGAGCTGTTCGCCCGCATCACCTTCAACATCCTCGTCGGCAACACCGACGACCACGCCCGCAACCACGCCGCGTTCTGGGACGGGTCGGCGCTCGCCCTCACGCCCGCCTACGACATCTGCCCGCAGGGCCGGGCCGGCGGCGAGGCCGCGCAGGCGATGGCGATCGGGCCCGACGGCTACCGCATGAGCCAGCTCGGCGGCTGCGTGCGCGCGGCCCCGACCTACCTCCTCAGCGAGGAGCAGGCCCGCGCGATCATCGACCACCAGCTCGCCGTCATCGAGGCCGAGTGGGACGACGTCTGCGACGCCGGCCGGCTGACCGCGGTCGACCGCGACTACTTCTGGCGGCGCCAGTTCCTCAACCCGTACGCCTTGGAGGGCTACGGGCGCGCCGGCTAGTGCCGCAGCGCCCGCTCGCGCTCGAAGCGCGCGACGGCGATGCGGCAGAGCTCGTCGACGAGATCCGGGTAGGGCAGGCCGGACTGCTCCCAGAGGACGCCGTAGACGGAGGTCGGGGTCTGGCCCGGGAGGGTGTTGAGCTCGTTCAACAACACCGTCTCGCCGTCGACGAAGAAGTCGGCGCGGGCGAGGCCGGAGCAGCCGGCGGCGGCGAAGGCGCGGGCGGCGGTCTCCTGCAGGAGCGCGCGGGCGGTGTCCGAGATCCGGGCCGGGAACTGGAGGCGCATGCCGCCCTCGGTGTACTTCGCCTCGTAGTCGTACCAGCCCTCGCGGAGCAGGACGATCTCGCCGGGCTCGCTGACGCGCGCGTCGTGGGTGTCACCCAACACGGAGGACTCGATCTCCAGGCCGGGCGCCGAGGCCTCGACGATCACGCGGTCGTCGTGGGTGAAGGCCTCGTCGAGCGCCGCGTCGATCTCCGATGCCTGCTCCACGCGGACGATCCCGACCGACGAGCCCAGCCGCGCCGGCTTGACCCACAACGGGAAGCCGAGGCCCTCCAGCGACGGGCGCTCCCGCCCCGCCTCGACCAGCGCGTAGCCGACCTGCGGCAGCCCGGCCTGCGCCATCAGCTCCTTGAACACCACCTTGTCCATGCACACCGCGGACGCCATCACGCCGCTGCCGACGTAGGGCACGTCCAGCAGCTCCAACAGCCCCTGCACCGTGCCGTCCTCGCCGAACGGCCCGTGCAGGACCGGGAAGACGACGTCGGCCTCGAGCAGCCCGCGACCGGGATGGAGCGCCAGCTCCTCGCCCTCGTGCCACCACGTGCCGTCGCGCGCCAGCTCGACGGCGACGACCTCGTGGCCCGCGTCGCGCAGCCCCGCGGCGACCGTCGCCGCGCTGACGAGCGAGACCTCGTGCTCGGACGAGCGCCCGCCGCCGAGGACGACGACCCTCACGGCGTGGTCACCGTGTCGCCCGGCGCCGTGGTGCTCGGGGCGGTCGCGGCCGGCACGTAATTGCCGTAGTTGATGGTCACGGTCGACCCCTTCTTCGCCTTGCCGCCGGCGGGATCCTGGCTGATGACGTGCAGGTCCTGCGTCTTGTCGCTCGTGTCCTGCGGCACCGCGTCGACCTTGAACCCGGCCTGCTCGAGGGTCTGCGTCGCCGCGAGGCGTCCCTGGCCGACCAGGCTCGGGATGTCGACCTGCGCCGGCTCCTTGCCGACCGTGAGCGACACCGTTCCGCCCTTCGGCAACGTGCCGCTGGTGGGCTTCTGCGCGAGCACCTTGCCGACCTTGGTCGTGTCGTCGGTCTCCTGCTCGGTCGAGCTGACGGCGAAGCCGAGCGACTCGAGCGTCGAGCGCGCCTCGTCCTCGGTCAGGTCGGTCACCTTCGGGACGGCGACGCGCTCCTTGCCCGAGGAGACGACGAGCACGACCGTCGCGCCCTTGTCGAGCTCCTGCCCGACGGCGGGCCGCGTCGTGATCACGCGGTTCTCGCCGACGGTGTCGCTCGTCGCGCGCTCCTCGGTCACGTTGAAGCCGAGGCCGGCGAGCTGCTTCTTGGCCGCGTTGCGCCCCTGCCCGGTGACGTCCGGGACCCGCGCGGTGCCCGGCCCCGCCGAGACCGTGAGCGTGACGACCGAGCCCTTCGGGACGCGCGACCCGCCGCCGGGATCCTGGCCGGTCACCGTGCCCTTGGCCGCGGTCGCGCTCTCCTTCATCGTCACGTCGGTGGAGAGGCCGGCGCGCTTGAGGACGAGCTCGGCCTCCGCCTGCGGGTTGCCGACCTCGTTGGGCACCTGGACCTTGTCCTTGCCCGTGAGCAGCAGCCCGCCGACGATCGCCGCCGCGACGATCAGCCCGACGAGCAGCGCGACCCACCAGCGGCTGCGCCCGTCGCCGTCGCGCACGTCCTCCACCGGCGGCTGCGGCCCGTAGGAGCGCTGCTCGACGTGCTCGACCGGCTGGTAGGCGCCCGGCGGCGGGATCGGGATCATCGGGCCGGTCGCCTGCAGGACGCTCGTGGCGTCGGTCGCGGGAGGAGCGATCCCCTGGCCCGCGTGCTCCAACGCCGCGATGAACTCGTCGGCGTCGGCGAAGCGCCGCGCCGGGTCCTTCTCCAAGGCCTTCATCACGACCGCCTCGAGCGCGGGCGGCACGGCCGGGTTGTGCCGCGAGGGCGGGACCGGCGCCTCGCCGACCTGCTTGAGCGCGATCGTCACGGCGCTCTCGCCCTCGAACGGCACGCGACCGGTGAGCATCTCGTACAGGATGATCCCGACCGAGTAGAGGTCCGACGGGGCGCTGACCGCGTGCCCCTGCGCCTGCTCGGGCGAGAGGTACTGCGCGGTCCCCATGATCGAGCCGGTCTGCGTCATGTCCGACGCGCCCGCCTTGGCGATCCCGAAGTCCGTGACCTTCGCCCGGCCCTCGCCGTCGATGATCACGTTGTGCGGCTTGAGGTCGCGGTGGATGATCCCGCGCTTGTGCGCGAAGCGCGCGGCGCGCAGGATCTGGATCGTCAGGTCGATCGCGCGCGGCGCGGCCAGCGGCGCCTCCTCCTGGACGAGCTTCTTCAGCGTCCGCCCCTCGAGGTACTCCATGGCGATGTAGTAGGTGTCGTCCCACGCGCCGCGGTCGTAGACGGCGACGACGTGCGGGTGCTGGAGGCCGGCGGCGCTCGAGGCCTCGCGGCGGAAGCGCTCGACGAACTCCTCGTCCTGGGCGAAGCGCCGGTGCAGGAGCTTGATCGCGACCTTGCGCCCGAGCTGGAGATCCTCGGCGCAGACGACGTCGGCCATCCCTCCCGAGCCGACGCGGTGCAGGACGCGGTAGCGCCCGTCGATGATCGTCGAGGTCTCGGGCACGTCGGGGGTCACTTGAGCAGCTCTTGCATGATGTCGCGGGCGATGGGCGCGGCGAAGTCGCCGCCGAAGCCGGTGACGGCCTTGACGGTGACGGCCACCGCGATGCGGGGGTTGTCGGCGGGGGCGAAGCCGATGAACCACACGTCGTTGATCTTGGTGCCGAACTCGGTCTCGGCCGTGCCGGTCTTGCCCGCGACCTGGATGCCCGGGATGGCAGCCTTCGTGCCGGTGCCGCTCTGCACCACGCCCACCATCATGTCGGTCACGGCGGCGGCCGTCGACGGCTTCATGACGGTGGACTGGAGCGAGGGCGAGATCGTGTCGACCGTGCGGCCGTCGCGGTCGACGACCCTGGTCGTCAGATGGGGCTTCATGAGCTTGCCGCCGTTGGCGACCGCGGCGGCGACCTGGGCCATCTGGAGCGGCGTCGCCTGCAGTCCGCCCTGGCCGATCGACATCCGCCCGAGGTCCACGTAGCGCGACGTCGGCGAGACCGCGTGACCCGGCGGGCTGGGCGCCACTACCGAGGCCGACATGGTGTCCTTGGGGTAGTCGAGCTGCGGCTTCTCGTCGAAGCCGAAGCGCTCCATGTAGGTCTTCATCGTCGCGGCGCCGAGCTTCGTCCCGACGTTCGCGAACGCGGTGTTGACCGACTTCGCGAGCGCGGTCTTGAGGTCGATCTGCCCGAAGTCCTGGTTGAAGTCGTTGGCGAGCGGCCTGCTCGCGAACTTCTGGCCGCTGTCGCCGTCGACCGTGGAGGACGGCGAGAACCGCCCGCTGTCGATCGCGGCGGTCGAGGTCACGACCTTGAACGTCGAGCCCGGCGCCGCGCCGAACTGGACGGCGCGGTTGACCAGCGGCGTGTTCTTGTTGTCCTTGTTGGCCGCGTCGAGCTTGCCCTTGTCGGCGATCGTGTTGGGGTCGTAGCTCGGGGTCGAGGCCATCACCTTGACCGCGCCGGTGCGCGGGTCGAGCGCGACCGCGGCGCCGCTCTGGCCGACCTTGGCGATCTCGTCGAGCGCGAGCTGCTGGGCCTTGGGATCGAGCGAGGTGCGGACGTCGTCGCCCTCCCGCGCCTTGCCGACGAGCTGCTCGAAGGTGGTGGTGATCGCGTTCTTGATCCCGGTCAGGTCGTCGTTGCGCTGGCGCTCGAGCTCGGACTGGCCGATCGAGGCGTAGGAGTAGCCCACCGGATGGCCGAAGCGCTTGCCCTGCGGGTAGCTGCGGTGGTAGACGCCCTCGTCGTCGCGCACCGAGCGCGCGATGACCGACCCGTCCGCGGCGAAGATCGTCCCGCGCCGGATCTTCTGCGCGCGGATGATCTCGCGGTGGTTGGCCGTGTCGTGGTCGAGGTCGTCAGCGCGCAGCACCGTCCACCAGGACGTCGAGCCGAGCAGCGCGAGGAACATCAGCAGCGCGACGATGAACAGGCGGCTGATCGGCTTGTTCATGCCGGCAACTCGGCGTCCCGCCGCGCGCGGTCGGAGATCAGCAGCAGCAGCGCGAGCAGCACGAAGTTCGCGAGCACCGAGGAGCCGCCGTAGCTGACGAACGGCAACGTGACGCCGGTCAAGGGGATCAACTTGGTCACGCCCCCGACGATCACGAAGACCTGGAGCGCGAAGACCGACGTCAGGCCCGTCGCGAGCAGCTTGGAGAACGAGTCGCGGGCGAGCATCGCGATCTTGAAGCCGCGCTGGACGACGAGCAGGTACACGCACAACAGCCCGGCGGCGCCGACGAGGCCGAGCTCGTTGACGATCACCGCGTAGATGAAGTCCGTGTGCGGCGCGGGCAGCAGCGAGCAGTTGACCGTCGAGGTCGTCGTCGTCGCGCACTGGCCGCTGATCCGCAGCACCGCCTGGCCGAAGCCCTGGCCGAGGATCCCGCCGTCGGCTTGCGCCCAGAGCCCCTGGGCGAGCTGGTAGCTGCCGCCCTGCAGGCGGTTGAGCAGGACCGGGTCGAACGGGTGCTTCCACGCGTCGACGCGGTCGGTGATGTGGCCGATGTGCCCCGCGACGAGGTAGCCGCCGAGCGCGAAGGTGACGATCCCGACGACGACGAACGACAGCCGGTCGGTCGCGACGTAGATCATCGCCAGGAACGCGCCGAAGAACATCACCGACGAGCCGATGTCGCGGATGTAGAACAGCAGCAGCATCGACGTGCCCCAGATGACGAGCATCGGGCCGAAGTGCTTGAGCGGCGGGATCGTCACGCCGAGCACGCGGCGGCCGGCGGTGACCAGGAGCTGGCGCGTGTCGCGCAGGTAGCTCGCCAGGAAGACGACGATCGCGATCTTCGCGAACTCCGCCGGCTGCACGCTGAGCGAGCCGATCTGGATCGACAGGTACGCGCCGTTGACCGGCGAGAACGCGCGCGG
>JAOPZG010000189.1 GCA_025964215.1 Conexibacter sp. | reverse complement strand
GCCCCCAACAACCACGGCGACCACCTCGGCTCCGCCTACCAGGAGGGCTGGTACGGCTACGCCAAGAAGGACCTCATGACGGTCCTCGGCGAGCCCGTGAACGAGAAGTACGCGCGCCCGTTCTGCGGCAAGGGCGTCCTCGCCGACTGCCGGACGGCGCTCCGCCAGAGCCTCAAGGCGGCGCTCGCCGTGCCCGCGTCGACGCTCTACTCAGGCGACGCGACCTGCGTGAAGGCCAAGCGCGACGGCGACCAGGAGTGCTACGACGACGTCAGCTTCCGGGCGCTCGGCGGCATCACCCAGCCGCTGATCCCCTGGATCAACCGCCCGACCTACCAGCAGGCGGTGGAGATCAAGGGCCACCGCTAGAACCCTCCAGGGGGTCAGACCCCCTTGAGGGTTGGTCGAGGGTTGCGTCGCTAGGGCTTGAGGTGCGCCCAGGCCTCCGGGTTGGCCGCGAGCCAGCCCGGGAGGTCCTGGGCCGGGTGCCCGGCGATGCGGGGGACGGCGTCGGAGACGACGTCCATCTCGCCCGTGCCGACGGCGACGTAGGACGTCACCCAGCCGTCGACCTCGAAGTCCGGCGCGTCGAGGTGGGCGCGGGACTCGTAGGCGGCCTGGACGCCCTCGTTGCGGAACGTGATCTCGCGCCCGGTCGCCGCGCTCAGCTGCTCGGCGGCCCAGGCGAACGTGTGGGCCTCGGGGCCGGTCAGGTCATACGTGTTGCCGTCGTGCCCGGCGCCGCCGGCGGCGAGGACCTCGGCGGCCACGTCGGCGATGTCGTCGCGGGAGACCCACGCGATCTTCCCCTCCCCCGCCGGCCCCCGGATCACGCCGTCCTCGCCGACGAGCACCGGGAGGTAGTCGAGGTACTGCGAGCCGCGCAGGAACGTGAACGCCAGCCCGCTCTCGCGGATCAGCTGCTCGGTGGCGAAGTGGTCGTGGGCGAAGGTGAACGAGGCGTCGGGGTCGGCGCCGAGGAACGACGTGTAAACGATCCGCGCCACGCCGGCCGCGACCGCCGCCTGCACGGCGTGCGCGTGCTCGACGACGCGCGTGGCGGACTCGCGCCCGGAGACCAGGAAGAGCGTCTCGCAGCCGGCGAGCGCCTCGGTGAGCGCGGCCTCGTCGCGGTAGCCGCGCGGGCCCATCTCCACCGCCTCGATCCCGGCGATCGCCGGCACGCGCGCGAGGTCGCGCACGACGAGGAGCTGCTCGACGTCGTGCCGCGCCGCCAGCCGCGCGGCCACGCGCGAGCCCAGGGCGCCCGTGGCGCCGGTCACCGCGATCGTCATACGAGCAGCTCCGTTCCGAACCAGGCGATCAACGCCACCAACACGAACGCGCTCAGCAGCCCCAGGAGGATCCGCGAGGGCCGGTCGACGCCGGTGCCGCCGTCGCCCGAGGGCAGCAGGTCCGCCTGCATGAGCACGTCCCGCGCGACCTCGACGCCCGAGCGCGGGACGAGCACGTCGCGCGGCCCGGCCGCGAGCATGTCCGGGACGTCGAAGCCCGCCGAGCGCTTGAGCATCGACGGCACGCCCTCCTCGAGCAGCAGCCCCTGGATCAGCTCCGCCTCGGCCTGGTTGCGTCCGGCGGCGACCTTCGTCAACTCGCCCTCGGCGAGCTGCGGCTTGATCTTGCGCGCCCACTCCTGGCGCTCGGTGACCGGCGCGTCGACGCCGAGCGAGCCGGCGTAGACGAGCGGCATGCCGCAGTCGCGGCAGAACCGGTCCTCCAGCGGATGCGGGGTGGCGCACGACGGGCAGACGAGGGGCTCAGACGCCGACACGGACTTCGACCTCGGTGACCGTGCCGTCCGGGTCGATGCGCCAGTTGCGCACCTCCGGCTCCGCGCCGGCCGTCCCGACGATCAGCCATTCGACGCCTGGCCAGTTGGCCGCGAAGTTCACGTCGGTCTGCGACGGCCTCGGCGCCGAGCGCGTGTGCGAGTGGTAGATGATGGCGTCGAGGCCGTCGTCGCCGGCGTCGGCGAGCGCGAGCAGGTCGCTCGGGCCGACCTCGAAGCGCAGTGGGCTGTGCGCGGTGTTCTCCACCGGCACGACCTCGGTCGCCACGCCGTCGCGCAGCCAGACGAACCCGCAGCACTCGTCCGGCGCATCGGCGAGCGCGTGGTCGACGACCTGCTGCAACAGCTCCGGGGCGATCTGCATCAACCCGGACCCTAGCGAGCGTGCCCCGCTACTCGGAGGTGCTGGCGGCGCGCTCGGCGCGCGCGTCGGGCGTCAGCGGCTCGCCCGTGATCGGGTCGAAGCGATGCGAGACGGCCTCGGTGCGGATCGCCGGGCGCTCGTCGTCGTCGTCCGGATGCGAGCCGGCGAGCGAGTCCTTGAACTCGCGCATCCCCTTGCCCATCGCACGGCCGGCCTCGGGCAGCTTCTTCGGGCCGAGGACGATCAACGCGATGACCAGGATGACGATCAGCTCTGGGAATCCGACGCCGGGCATGGACTAAGTGTGGCAGACCGGATGTTGCGTCCGCATGTGGTCTACCACCAGACCGTCGCGTCGAGGTTGGCGACCTCGTCGACGGGCAGCGTGTAGATCCCGGAGGACAGGTACTTCCAGCCGTCGTCGCAGACGATGAAGACGACGTTGCCCTCGTCCATCTCGTTCGCGATCCGGACCGCGATCGACGCGATGGCGCCGCTCGAGACGCCGGCGAAGATGCCCTCCTCGTCGAGCAGCTTGCGCGTCCAGATGATCGCGTCGCGGTTGGTGACGAAGATCTTCCGGTCCAGCACCGAGAGGTCGATGATCGGCGGGATGAAGCCGTCGTCCAGCGAGCGCAGGCCCTGGACGGGATCGCCCTGCATGGGCTCGGCCGCGACGATCTTGACCGCGTCGCCGAGCTCCTCCTTGAAGCGCCGGCCGTTGCCCATCAGCGTGCCGCCGGTGCCGAGCCCCGCGACGAAGGCGGAGATGTCGCCGTCGAGCTCCTCGAGGATCTCGACCGCCGTGCCCTCGTAGTGGGCGCGCGGGTTCGCCGGGTTCCCGTACTGGTAGGGCATGTAGTACGAGGCGTCCTCCTCGGCCATCTTCAGGGCCATGGCGACGGCGCCGTTGGAGCCCTGGTTGCCGGGCGAGTAGACGATCTCGGCCCCGTACATCGTGAGCAGCTGCGTGCGCTCGGGCGTCACGTTGTCGGGCATGACGACCTTCAGCTTGTAGCCCTTGCGCGAGCAGATCATCGCCAGCGCGATGCCGGTGTTGCCCGACGTCGGCTCGAGGATCGTCGTGCCGGGGCCGATGGCGCCCTTCTCCTCGGCGTCCTCGATCAGCGCCCGCGCGACGCGGTCCTTGACCGAGCCCGTCGGGTTGTGGGACTCCATCTTGGCCCAGATGCGCACGCCCGGCTTGGGCGACAGGCGACGCAGCTCGACGAGCGGGGTGTTGCCGATCGCCTGGACGATGTCGCCGTAGCGACCGCCGCAGGGCCGGTTCTTCAGAGGCGGGACAGCCATGACTTCACGAAATATAGCGGTGTGCCGGGGCGCGGCCACCGCGTGCGGACTACGTCCCCTGACCGTCCGGCAGGGGCGCCAGCAGGAACATCTCGACGATCCGCGTCGGCTCGAACATGATCTGGCTGTGGTAGGTCAGCACCCGCCGGCCGACGATCTCCTCGACGGCGCCGCAGATCGTCGCGGTCATCGTCTCCTGGAAGCGCAACCGGACCTGGCGGACCAGCTGGTCCTCGCCGGCCTTGAGCAACGTCTCCTCGTTGCGCGTCAGGCCGCCTTCGAAGACGACGAACACCCAGTCGTCGTTGAAGTACGTCTTCGCGGCGGTCGGGCCCTTGCCGTAGAACTCCTTCTTGAGCCCGACGAGCGCGTTGGAGACCGCCGCCCGCAGCCCGCCGCTGTCACGCGCCTCTTCGTCGGCGACCGCTGCGAGCTCGCTCGCGACGGCCTGCTTGGGCAGCATCGTGTCGTCGGCCACGCCGCGAGTCTATTGAGCTAGAGAAGGGCGCCGCCGGCCATGGCCGGCAGGATGACGAGGCTGTCGCCCTCGCCCACCGGGGTGCTCAGGCCGTCGAGGACGCGGACGTCCTCGTCGTTGAGGTACACGTTGACGTAGCGGTTGAGCTCGCCGTCGCCGCCGAAGAGCTGGCCGCGCGTGTCGGGGTGCGCGCTGGCGAGGCCCTCGAGGACCTCGCCGACGGTCGCGCCGTCGGCGGCGACCTCGCGCTCGCCGCCCACGGAGGGGCGCAGCACCGGGGGGATTCTGATCTTCGCCATAGCTGTCGCCGACCCTAACCGGCCGCGGCGCAGAACGCCTCGTAGTCGGGGAAGACGCCGAGCTCGTCGTCGGTGATCTCCGACGGCTCGCGCGAGCAGATCGGGCACTCCGGGTCGCGGCGGACCTTGAGCTCGGTCGTCGTGGCGCCGAGCGCGTCGTAGATCAGCAGGCGGCCGATCAGCGGGTCGCCCTCGCCGATGATGAGCTTGACGACCTCGGTGGCCTGCAGCAGGCCCATCGTCCCGGGCAGCACGCCGAGGACGCCGTTGGCGCCGCAGGACGGCGCGAGCTCGGCCGGCGGCGGCTGGCGGAAGAGGCAACGGTAGCACGGGCCGTCGTACGGGGCGAAGACGCTGAGCTGGCCCTCGAAGCCGAGGATCGCCGCGGAGACGACCGGGATCTTCAGGCGCACCGACGCGTCGTTGAGCAGGTAGCGCGTCGGGAAGTTGTCGACGCCGTCCACGACGATGTCGTAGTCCTTGATGATGTCGACGATGTTGGAGGCGTCGAGGCGCAGCTCGTACTTGCGGACCTTGAAGTCCGGGTTGAGGTCGTTGATCGCCTTCTCGGCGGAGTCGACCTTCGGCGTCCCGACGCCCGCGGTCGTGTGGATGACCTGGCGCTGGAGGTTGGAGACGTCGACCACGTCGTCGTC
>JAOPZG010000158.1 GCA_025964215.1 Conexibacter sp. | reverse complement strand
TCTCGCCGCCGGAGCCGCCGCTCGTCGCGCCGCCGCCCGTGGTCGTCGTCCCCGTCGCCGGCGGCGTCTCGCCCGCGAGCCGCGCGTCGAGGTACGCCTGCGCCGCCGTCCCGACCGCCGCGAGATCCTGGTCGTAGGCGCCCGAGTCGTGGTAGGTGCGTAGGGCGGACGGGAGATCGCCGGCGCCGACCGTGCCGGTCGCGCCGATCTGCGGGAGGCCGACGCCGGTCGGGCGCAGGCCCGTCACCGTCGTCCCGCTGCTCGAGGCGTAGTCGACCGGGCCCGGCCCCGGCGCGGCGACCGCCAGCGCGGTCGCGGAGGCGCCGGCCACGAGGATCCCGGCGAAGGTCGCCCGGCGCGCGCGCCGGCCCGGCAGCTTGATGCTCACGGAGCGAGTGTGCACCGAACGGTCCTTCAGGAAACCGCCGTTCACAAATGGACAACTTCATGGTGCATCGCTGGCATCATGGTGCAGAGATGAGCGACATTCGCGATCCCGGGCACGCCGAGCGCATGGCCTGGGAGTCGCCCGACGGCTTCCTGCGACGGCGGGACTTCCTCCAGCGGACCGCGCGCCTCGCCGCCCTGGGCACCGGCGCCGCCGCGCTGCTGAGCCCGACGAGCTCGTCGCGGCCGCCGCCGCCAAGCAGGCCCACGCCTCGGCGCTGCCCGCCGGGCGCAACCTGCCGATCGACACCTTCGTGGTGTTGATGATGGAGAACCGCTCGTTCGACCACTACTTGGGCTGGCTTCCCGGCGCCGACGGGATCCAGGGCGGCCTGAGCTTCAGCGACGCCGGCGGCAAGCAGTTCGCCACGCACCGGCTGACCGGCGACTTCCAGGGCTGCGACCACCCGGATCCCGACCACTCGTGGGCCGGCGGCCGCCAGCAGTTCGACGGCGGCAAGATGGACGGCTTCCTGCGCTCGGGGACCAACGACGTGTTCTCGATCGGCTACTACGCCGAGGACGACCTGCCGTTCATCCCGCACGTCGCGCAGGAGTTCACGACGTTCGACCGCTTCTTCTGCTCGCTGCTCGGCTCGACCTACCCCAACCGCGAGTACATGCACTCGGCGCAGTCCTACGGGATGACCGACAACACGTTCCCGATCGCGACCGGCGGCTTCCCCGACACCACCATCTTCGCCGCGCTCGCCAAGGCCGGCGTGAGCAGCCGCTACTTCTACTCCGACATCCCGTTCTCGGCGCTGTGGGGCGCGCCCGGCATCGCGCGCTCCGGTCAGGTCCAGGAGTACTACGAGCGCTGCGCGGCCGGGACGCTGCCGGCGGTCTCGTTCGTCGACCCGAGCTTCAACGGCGAGGACCAGGGCACGTCGGGCGACGAGCATCCGCACGGCGACGTCCGCACCGGGCAGGCGTTCATGTCGGACGTCGTCCACGCGTTCCTCGAGTCGCCGCAGTTCAAGCACGGCGCGTTGTTCGTGGTCTACGACGAGTGGGGCGGCTTCTTCGACCACGTCCCGCCGCCGCGCGTGCCGGACATCCGCAGCTCGGCCGACCTCAACGCCGACTTCGGCCAGATGGGCCTGCGGATCCCGGCGGTGGCGGTCTCGCCCTACGTCCGCCGCGGCCACGTCGACCACGGGATCTACGGCTTCGAGTCGATCCTCAAGATGATCCGGTACCGCTTCGGGCTCGACCCGCTGACGCGCCGCGACGCCTACGCGCGCAACATCGCGCGGTCCTTCGACTTCGACGTTAAGCCGCGGCTCGACGTCCCGGACCTGCCGAAGCCCGCGCACGTCATCAGCTCCGCGTGCGGCGCGCCGAGCGCCGCGGCGATCGCGGCGCTGGCCGACGGCACCGCGGCACGGCCGAAGCCGCACGACGTCGTGGACCTGCTGACCAGCGGCTACCTTGAGCGCCTCGGCTTCGACTACAAGCCGGCGACGCCGGCGACGACGTTCCGGCACCCGTCGTCGCTCGGGTTGAAGCCGTGAGGCGAGCGAGCCTGGCGCTGCTCGCCGCGGCGCTCGTCCTGGCCGCGGCCGCGGGCGCGCCGCTCGCGCACGCCGACATCGATCCCGTCCGGCTGACGGTGACCGCCCCGGCCACCGCGCGCACCGGCTCGACGGTCGCCGAGAGCGTCGCGGTCGCCGCCGACGCGGGCGCGCTCGACCCGCACGTCGGGACCCTGCGCGTTGGTGTGCGCCTTGCTCCGGAGTGCGGCGGCTCGTTCGCGACGACCTCCGGCCCGACGGTGGTCGATGCCGTCGCGCTGACCCCGCAGCCGGCGCCGGGCGCGTCCTATTCCGCGACGATCCGCGGCACGGCCACGGTCCCTTCGTCGGCGACGCTGACCGCCTGCGCGTACCTCCTCGACGACGAGGGCCGCCAGTTCGCGACCGACACCGACAGCGCCGTCGTGGTCAGCCCGACCGGAGCGATCAACCCTGACGGCTCGAGCGGCGGGGGCGGCGCGGGCTCCGGCGGCGCGGGCGGCGCCTGCACGCCGTCGCTCGCGCGCGCCGCGAAGACCGTCCGCCGCGGGGCGAAGCTGAAGGTCGCCTACCGCGCCTGCGCCAAGGGCCGCTACCGCTTCGCGCTCCTGCGCATCGACGGCCCGAAGCACGGCCGCGGCGGGGGCCGTCACCACGACGCGACCATCCGCGCCACCGGCAACCGCACCACCAAGCTCACCATCGGCAGGCTGGCGCGCGGCCGCTACCGGTTGGTGATGGTGTTGCCCTCGGGCAAGCACGTCCGCGCGACGCGGTCAGTGCGCGTGCTCCAGGCTCGCTGAGCCGGCGCTCGCCGGCCGCGCGCACGCGCGTCCCGCCGAGAAGCCGCCCGCGCCGACGCCCAGCGCCGCGTTGGTCCGCGCCCGTGCGTTCTCCCACGCGATCAGGTGCGTGAGCTCGAGGACGCCGCGGTCGCCCCAGCGGGCGCGGAGCGCCGCGACCAGCTCGTCGGTGACGGCGGTCGGCGTCACCGACATCGCGCGGCCGTAGGCGATCACGAGCAGCTCGTCGGCGTCGAAGAGCCCGGAGCCCTCGGCGTCGTGGAGCGCGAGCAGCTGCTCGTCGCTCAGCCCGGCACGCCGCGCGTACTCCGAGCCGATGTCGATGCAGAACTCGCACTCGGCCACCGTCGCGGCCTTCAGCACCGCCAGCTCGCGGAGCTTCATCGGCACGTGATCGGGCTTCTCGACCGCGCGGTTGAAGGCCACGAACCAGTTCATCAGCCGCGGGTTGTGGGCGTACACGCCCACCGACTCGGTGATCGCCGGCCCGTACTGCCGGCGGGCGAGGAACGTGCCGACCCGGGCCCACGGCCCGGTGGCGGGAGCGACGCGCGCGGTCATGAACGGCAACGTACAACCGAGGCGTGCGAACGGACAGGACCAGTTGCCCGCCACGGCGCCGGTCCGCCCTCACTTCACCAGCGGCGGCCCCAGCGGGTACGCCTTGCCGCCCGTCGCCGCCGACGCGGCGCCGAGGAACGCATACACGCCCAGCGCGGCGAAGCCGAAGGACACCACGCCCGCCGCCTTGGTGAGCGTCGTGTCGGTGTTGAGCGTCCCGAAGATCAGCAGAACGAGCGCGACGACCACCAGCCCGACGATCGCCGTGAAGACCACCGGCAGCCGGACGGTCGCGAGCGTCAGCGCGCCCATCACGATCGCCCAGGAGATCTGGAAGGACGCCACGGTGTGCGTCACGTCGCTCGCAGGGATCGCGAACCAGTTGTGGTTCAGACCGATCACGAGCACCGAGTAGCTGAGCCAGAAGCCGGCAAAGAGGCCGAAGATGCACGCGACGAGGGTCTGGCCGAGGGCAGCGGCCCAGACGGCGCTGACGAGCAGGCCGATCCCGGTCGCGGCGAGGATGATCGGGATCGCGCTGCCCGCGGCGGCGGGCGAGACGTAGCCGACGAGCCCCATCGCCAGCGCCACGGAGCCGACGACGAAGATCGGCAGGCCGAGGACGGCGGGATCCCCCGCCGGCGCCGCGACGGCGGCGGGCGGCGGCGGCTCGGCGACGGCGGTCCGGCTCGGGGTGGACGGCGACTGCTGGGCGACAGCGGACATGGCGACGTGGCTCCTGACGCACGAAGGAGAAGGACGAGGTCGGCCGGCGGAGGGAGCCGCACGGCAGGCACGCCCAGTTGGGCGGTTGGCTCTCGACCTCGGTGTCTCCCGACGCTAGTGTGGTTTGTCACCACGTGCCAAGAAGTCCGCCGTCTTCCCGCAATGCTGGAGCGGCGGCACCACCCTCACGGGAGGAACGGCTTGTCCCACCGCCGGCACCTTGCAGGAAGGGAAACCGGATGTCCCGGAGTCCCTGGGTAGCGGTCGACGCGACCACGATCCCGGCCAAACGCGCCCGGGAGCTGCGCGACGCGTGGGAGGACTTCGTCGGCGGGCGCCCGGCGCAGGAGGAGGAGGACGCCGGCACGCCGCCGATGCGCGGCCCCATCGCCGACTCGTGGCTGCGCTCGCGCGACGCCGGCGTCGACCCGACCGGCCGCCAGGCCGCGCCCTCGGTGCTCGAGCTCCTGGGCGCGCGCGCCGAGTGGGACGCGCATCCGCTCGCCGCCGCCGCGCCGCTGATCGCGCAGTGCATGGCCGAGGCGTCCGTCGAGGCCGACCAGCTCCTGGTCATCAGCGACGCCGACGGCATGCTGCTGCGCATCCACGGCGACCCCCAGCTGCGCAGCCGCGCGGCCGACGACATGAACTTCGTCGAGGGCGCGCTGTGGAGCGAGTCCGGCGCCGGCACCAACGCCGTCGGCACCGCGCTCGCCGCCAAGCACGCCGTCCAGGTCTTCGCGGCCGAGCACTTCACCGAGCCCGTCCAGCGCTGGACCTGCGCGGCCGCGCCGATCACGGATCCCGACACCGGCCGGCTCCTCGGCGTCATCGACCTGACCGGCGACATCAGCTCCGTCCACCCGCACAGCCTCTCGGTCGTCGTCGCCACCGCGCGCGCCGTCGAGGAGCTGCTGCGCCGCGGCCTGCGCGAGCGCGACGACCGCCTCCGCGCGCGCTACGGCAACCGCCTCGGCCCCGAGGCCCAGGGCGCCGCGCTGGTCACCGGCAGCGGCCGCGTCCTGCTCGACCCCAAGCAGCACTGGTCGATCTCCGACGTCGCGGCGATCCCCGTCGGCGGCGGCCGGATCTACCTGCCCTCCGGCGTCGAGGCGATCGCCGAGCCGGTCGAGGACGACGACCTCTACGTCGTGCGCCCGAACCGCACGCGCTCGGCGCGCCCCGCGCCGCCGCGACTGGAGCTCCACGTCCTCGGCGACGCCCCGCCGCGGATCGGCCTCGACGGCGCGCCGCTGCACCTGCGCCCGCGCCACGTCGAGCTGCTCACGCTCCTGCTGCTGCACCGCGGGCGCGCCAGCGCGGACGTCCTCTGCGCCGACCTCTACGGCGACGACGGCCATCCCGCCTCGGTCCGCGTCGAGATGTCGCGCCTGCGCCGGCTGCTGGGCGGCGCGATCGAGCCCGACGCCTATCACTTGACCTGCGAGGTCGACAGCGACGTCCGCCACGTCCGCGCGCTGCTCGGCCGCAACGACGTCGCCGACGCCGCCGCGGCCTACGCCGGCCCGCTGCTGCCGGACTCCAGCGCGCCCGGGATCGAGCGCGCGCGCGACGAGCTCGACGCCTGGCTGCGCCAGGCCGTCATCACCTCCGACGACGCCGAGGCGCTGTGGGCGTGGGTCCGCGGGAGCTCCGGCGAGCACGACCTCGTCGCCTGGCGGCGGTTGCTGAGCACGCTGGAGTACGCCGATCCGCGCCGCAGCCTCGCGGCCACCCGGGTCGCGGCGCTCAGGCGATCCTTCGGCGCTGTAGCGGACTTGTAACGCCTCGCTGATCCACTGATCCTCGCCGCTCCGCATCCTGCGAGCGGCGGGTCAGCCCCGGACCCCGTCCGGGCGGTTCCCTTCAGGAAGGAGCCGAGCGATCATCGAGCGCCACCCCGCAGGCCGCCCCGCGGCCACGGCCCCCAGGAGTCGCGGCGTGAGCACCGCGCGCACCGTGCTGCACCTGCTCTCGCTGCTCGCGCACGCTCCCGACGGGATGCGCGCCGACGACGTCGCGGCCGCGCTCGGCAAGAGCGCGTCCACGGCCTACAACCTGCTCGACACGCTCTGCCAGGAGGGCTTCGCCGTCCATGCCGACAGCGGCGCCTACCACCTCGTCGGCGAGGCGACGGGCTTCGTCCCCGCGGCCGGCGCCAAGGAGCTCTCGGGCGGCCTCGGCGGCATCCTCGACGAGCTCTTCGCCCGGACGCACAAGCGCGTCTACCTCGCCGCCGCGCACTCCGGGCAGGTCGTCATCCCGCTCGCCCGCGGCCGCCAGGGCATGCCGCGGATCCCGGGCCTCGGCGCCCGGATCGGCGAGAACGCCCACGCGCTCGCGCTCGGCAAGGTCGCGCTCTCGCTGCTCGACGAGAGCGTCCTGGAGCGCTACCTCGAGCGCGGCCTCAAGCGCTTCACGCCGGCGACGATCACCGCGCCGGGGCTGCTGCGCGACCAGCTCGCCGACATCCGCGCGGGGGCCGTCGCCTTCGACTGCGAGGAGTTCGGCGAGGACTTCTGCTGCCTTGCGACGCCGGTGCGCAACGCACGCGGCGCCGCCGTCGCGGCGCTCGGCATCTCGATGTCCGCGCGCTGCTTCGAGCTGGAGCGCGAGAGCCTCTCGGCAACGCTGCGCGATGTCGCCGAACAGGCGGCGGAGGTGCTGGGAGGCCCCGCGGTTCCAGCGATCTCGGAAGACCGGAACGTTCTTGAGCGGCCGGCCGGTCCGACCCTAGTGTCGGACTCCACTGCAGTGTCCACGACCTCGTCGTAAGGAGAGGACCTCTCACCATGAGCAGGGCAAGCATCACGAAGGCTCACAACAAGATCCAGGAGCTGTCGTGGGATCCGACGTTCGTGGAGCCGGTCGACAAGTACCCGACCGACTACACCTTCGAGAAGGCTCCCAAGAAGGACCCGCTCAAGCAGGTCCTGCGCTCCTACTTCCCGATGGAGGAGGAGAAGGACAACCGCGTCTTCGGCGCGATGGACGGCGCGATCCGCGGCAACATGTTCCGCCAGGTCCAGGAGCGCTGGATGGAGTGGCAGAAGCTGTTCCTGTCCATCATCCCGTTCCCGGAGATCTCCGCCGCCCGCGCCATGCCGCTGGCCATCAACGCGGTGCCGAACCCCGAGGTCCACAACGGGCTCGCCATCCAGATGATCGACGAGGTGCGCCACTCGACGATCCAGATGAACCTCAAGCGGCTGTACATGAACCACTACATCGATCCCGCCGGGTTCGACATCTCCGAGAAGGCGTTCTCGAACTGCTACGCCGGCACGATCGGCCGCCAGTTCGGCGAGGGGTTCATCACCGGTGACGCGATCACCGCGGCCAACGTCTACCTGACGATCGTCGCCGAGACGGCGTTCACGAACGTGCTGTTCGTGGCGATGCCCGGCGAGGCGGCCGCCAACGGGGACTACCTGCTGCCGACGGTGTTCCACTCGGTGCAGTCCGACGAGTCCCGCCACATCTCCAACGGCTACTCCATCATCTTGATGGCGCTGGCCGACGAGCGGAACCGGCAGCTGCTCGAGCGCGACCTGCGCTACGCCTGGTGGAACAACCACTGCGTGGTCGACGCGGCCATCGGCACGTTCATCGAGTACGGCACGAAGGACCGCCGCAAGGACCGCGACAGCTACGCCGAGTCCTGGCGCCGCTGGATCTACGACGACTACTACCGCTCCTACCTCGTCCCGCTGGAGAAGTACGGCCTGACGATCCCGCACGACCTCGTCGAGCTCGCCTGGGACCGGATCTGGAACAAGGGCTACGTCCACGAGGTCGCGCAGTTCTTCGCCACCGGCTGGTTCGCCAACTACTGGCGGATCGACGCGATGGACGACACGGACTTCGAGTGGTTCGAGCACAAGTACCCGGGCTGGTACGACAAGTACGGCAAGTGGTGGGAGCGCTACGGCGAGCTGTCGGTCAAGAACGGGCACAAGCCGATCGCGTTCGAGCCGGAGCTCTCCAACTACGAGTACCCGCACCGCTGCTGGTCGTGCATGGTGCCGTGCCTGATCCGCGAGGACATGGTGGTCGACGAGGTCGACGGCCAGGTCCGGACGTACTGCTCGGAGACCTGCCACTGGACCGACGCCGTCGCGTTCCGCCCCGAGTACGAGGGCCGCGCCACGCCGTCGATGGGCAAGCTCTCCGGCAAGCGCGAGTGGGAGACGCTCTACCACGGCATGGACGTCGCCGAGATCATGCAGGACCTCGGCTACATCCGCGACGACGGCAAGACCCTCGTGCCGCAGCCGCACCTGGACCTGGATCCCAAGAAGATGTGGACCCTCGACGAGGTCCGCGGGATCACCTTGAACAGCCCGAACGTGCTGCTCAACCAGATGTCCCCCGAGGAGCGCGAGAAGCACATCGCGCAGTACAAGGCGGGCGGCCCGGGCGGCCGCCCGGCCCCGGCGGACGCCACCGCCTGACCCGCCCTCGGTCGGCGACGCTTGCCCGGGGGCCGAGATGCCCCCGGGTGCAGCGCCGGCCGACAGGACGCCGTCAACGACCGCATAGGTGAACTGAACATGGGTGAGAAGCACATCGCACGGCTGGAGCCGGTCGGCATCGAGATGGAGGTCGACGAGGACGAGACGATCCTCGACGCCGCCTTCCGCCAGGGCCTGATGCTGATGCACGGCTGCAAGGAGGGGCAGTGCGCGGCCTGCAAGTCGTTCCTGCTCGACGGCGAGGT
>JAOPZG010000154.1 GCA_025964215.1 Conexibacter sp. | reverse complement strand
GGTGGCCGAGCAGCAGGATCCGGCCGCGGCCGGTCCCGTGCACGCGCGCGAGGAGATCCGGCGCGTGCTCGGGCGAGGAGCACGGCGGCCGCTCGACCTGCGCGCCGTCGGGGAGCAGCGCGACGGCGATCGCGGCCGCCTCCTGCGCGCCCGGGACGTCGCCCGAGGGCGAGGAGACGCCGACGAGCGCCTCCAGCTCGCGCACGGCGCGCTCGGCGATGGAACCTGAACGTTCGGCGATCCACTGGTCCACGGGACCCGTACAGTTGCACGCATGGCCAAAGGACCGCGCGTGGGCGACGCCGCCCCGGACTTCGAGCTCGAGGGCACCGAGGGCCGCTTCAAGCTCTCCGAGCACCGGGGCGAGCGCATCGTGGTGTTGTTCTACCCGGGCGACGAGACCCCGGTGTGCACCAAGCAGTTCTGCTCCTACCGCGACCGCGCCGACGACATGACCGCGCTCAACGCGACCGTCGTCGGCATCTCCGGCCAGGACGTCGAGAGCCACCGCGACTTCACGAGCCACCACGGCCTCACCGTCCCGCTGCTCGCCGACCCCGACAAGTCCGTCGCCAAGCTCTTCGGCGTGACGCGGCCGGTGCTCGGGACGCAGCGCGCGACGTTCGTCATCGACGAGTCGGGCACGATCGCCTGGGCGAAGATCCACGCGCTGGGGCTGGACTACGTGGGCGTGGACGAGCTGGCGACGGTGCTGGGCGCGCTGCCCGCGGCCGCCGCTGCGCAGTCCGAGTAGCGGACCGCCAGAGACTGACGTCGTGGGGCGCTGGCCGCGGGGCGGGCGTGGCCGATCGCGGGCGTTGGTCGTGGCACGAGTCGCTCGGGCGACGCCGCTTGGCCGCCGTCAGGGTACGCCGCGTGGTCCGGCCTCGACGAGGGAAAGCAGCCGAGCGGAGCCCAGGCGCTGGTCCCGTCCGCGGGGCGTCGACGCGCGCCAGTCCGGGTCGTTTTGGACTCCATATTGGAGCCCGAAACGACCCGGACCGCCCGCGCCCCCGCGCTGGCGGACGACCCCGGGCGGCGCGCACCACGCAGACGCTCCCGCCCCTCCCAACGAACAACGGCCGCCCCAGAGGGCGGCCGTCGAGGCACGTCCTACAACAACCGCTGGGCGCTTAGCCCAGCACCTCCGCCAGCCGCTGGTCCAGCGCGGCCGCGATGGCGTCGCGGACCGGGCCCTCGGAGTAGCGCTCCACGATCGCGCCGAGGAAGCCCTCGACGACCAGCCGCTCCGCGGTCGTCTTCGGCAGGCCCCGCGAGCGGAGGTAGAAGATCTGCTCCGGGTCGATCTGGGCGATGGCCGCCGCGTGGGTGCAGCGGACGTCGTCGGCGAGGATCTCGAGGCCCGGGATCGCGTCGGCGTGGGCCTTCTTGCCGAGCAGCAGGTTCCGCGCCTCCTGGAAGGCGTCCGTGCGCTGGGCGCCGGGGTCGACCTTGATCATGCCGCGCCACACGGCGGACGAGCGGCCGCTGATGAGGCCCCGGAACGCGAGGTCGGACACCGTGTCCGGCGCCGCGTGCTCCTGGAGCGTGTCGTAGTCGACGTGCTGGCGACCGCGGGTCGCGTACGCGCCCGTGACCTTGGCGGTCGAGCCCTGGCCGTCGAGCGTCGACTCCAGGAAGACCTTGCCGTTGGCGCCGCCGAAGGCGAGCGTCGTCCAGTCGAGCTGCGCGTCCTTGGCGACGATCGCGCGCTGCGCGCCGAAGACCCAGGTCTTCTCGTTCAGCGACTGGGCGCCGATGTACTTCAGGTTCGCGTTGTCGCCCACGACGATCTCGACGACGCCGTTGACGAGCGCCTCCTCGTCGTGCGCGGAGGAGACCTGGTCCCAGACCTCGGCCTCGGCGCCCTCCTCCAGCACGATCAGCGTGCGGTGGTGCAGCGCGGTGCCGGGCTTGTCCTGGATCGTGGTGATCAGGATCGGCGCGTCGACCTTCGTGTTGCGCGGGACGTAGACGAGCGTGCCGTCGGTCCACTCGTCGGCGTTCGCGCTCGCGAAGTACCCGGGCCGGACGACCGTGCCGAAGTGCCGGCCGACGACGTCGGCGTGGCGCTCGAGCGCGACGCGCAGCGGCGCGACGATCGGACCCTCGGAGCGCGGGTCCTCGTCGCTCGGCGAGACCGCGCCTTCAGGTGCGAACAGCCCTGAGCCGCCCACCGCCGCCGGCGCGACCGGGAACTTCGCCAGGTCCAGCTTGTCGATGGGCGTGAACTCCCAGCCGGGCGTCCCCTTGAACGAGGGCACCTCGACGTGGAGCTGCGGCACGCCGGCCGCGACCGCGCTAGCCAATTGAGCCCTCCATCTGGAGCTCGATCAGCCGGTTCATCTCGACCGCGTACTCCATCGGGAGCTCCTTGACGATCGGCTCGATGAAGCCGTTGACGATCAACTTGCCCGCCTCCTCCTCCGTCAGCCCGTGCGACATGAGGTAGAAGAGCTGCTCGTCGCCGACCTTCGAGACCGTGGCCTCGTGGCCGACGTCGACGTCGTCCTCGCCGATCCGGATCGTCGGGTAGGTGTCGGAGCGCGAGTGCTCGTCGAGCAGCAGCGCGTCGCAGACGACCTTCGACTTCGAGCCGTGCGCGCCCTTGGCGACCTCGAGCAGGCCGCGGTACGACGAGCGCCCGCCGTCCTTGGAGATCGACTTGGCGAAGATGTTGGACGTCGTGTTCGGCGCCGCGTGCACGATCTTCGCGCCCGCGTCCTGGTGCTGGCCCTCGCCCGCGAAGGCGATCGACAGGACCTCGCCGTGGGCGCGCTCGCCCATCAGGTAGACGGCCGGGTACTTCATGGTCAGCTTGGAGCCGAGGTTGCAGTCGACCCACTCGACCGTCGCGTCGGTCTCGGCGATCGCGCGCTTGGTGACGAGGTTGTACACGTTGTTGGACCAGTTCTGGACCGTCGTGTAGCGGATCCGGGCGCCTGGCTTGGCGATCAGCTCGACCACCGCGGAGTGCAGCGAGTCCGACGACCACGTCGGCGCCGTGCAGCCCTCGACGTAGTGCACGTACGAGCCCTCGTCGGCGATGATCAGCGTGCGCTCGAACTGGCCCATGTTCTCCGTGTTGATGCGGAAGTAGGCCTGCAGCGGCATGTCGACGTGCACGCCCTTCGGCACGTAGACGAACGAGCCGCCCGACCACACCGAGCTGTTCAGCGCGGCGAGCTTGTTGTCGTTCGGCGGGATGATCGTCGCGAAGTACTCGCGGACGAGGTCCTCGTGCTCGCGCAGCGCCGAGTCCATGTCCATGAAGATGACGCCCTGCTCCTCCAGGTCCTCGCGGACCTGGTGGTAGACGACCTCGGACTCGTACTGCGCGCCGACGCCGGAGAGGAACTTGCGCTCGGCCTCCGGGATGCCCAGGCGGTCGAACGTGCGCTTGACGTCGTCGGGCACGTCGTCCCACGAGCGCGACGGCTTCTCCGTCGAGCGGACGAAGTAGTGGATGTCGTCGTAGTCGACGTCCGCGAGCATCGGCGAGCCCCACGTGGGCTGCGGCCGGTCGAGGAAGTGCTGGAGCGCCTTGAGGCGGAACTCGAGCATCCAGGCCGGCTCGCTCTTCATCCGGGAGATCGTCTCGACGACCTCGCGGTTGATGCCCTTGGGCGCCTTGTAGAGGTAGTTGTCCTCCTCGTGGAACCCATAGCGCTCCGTGTAGTCGGAGCCGAGGTTGCGCAGCGACGCCTCTTCGGGCGTGAGGATCTTGGTGGACTCGGGCGTGGCGGGGGTGGGCGTGGCAGCCATGGCTACTCGACCTCCAACTTGATCAGGTCGCCGTCGATGCGCACCGGGAACGTCTCGATGGGCTCGTAGGCAGGAAGGGTCTTGGGGGCACCGGTTCGCAGGTCGAACAGGGAGCCGTGACGCGGGCACTCGATCGTGCAGTCGTCCTGATGCAGCTCGCCCTCGATCAGCGGGCCGTCGTCGTGCGAGCAGCGGTCCTCGATCGCGTACAGCGTGCCGGCGCAGTTGACGACGGCGATCTCGAGGTCCTCCCATTCCACGACGCGCATGGCGCCTGGCGGGAGCTCGGTGACGGGGCAGATGTCGATGGTCTCGGGCAACGAAGCTCAAATCCGACTTTCGTAGGTGGGATTGTATCGAGGTGCGCGGCGCGGCCGGCTCCCGCGCTCGCCGTCCGGGCCTGCGAGCAGACTCGCGACCGTGCATCACCCGATCCTCCGCGTCCTGCGCGGCCTGCGGATGACCCTGCTCGCCGAGACCGAGGCGCACGCCGAGCTGCGCTCCCGGATCGCCGGCGTCACGCTGATCAGCATCGTCCTGGACCTCGTCGCGGGCGGGATCGCGTGGTCGCTGGAGCAGGGCCACGGGGAGATCACGACCTTCGGCAACGCGCTGTTCTGGACGACGACGCAGCTGCTCACGATCTCCTCGCAGTTCCCCAACCCGCTGACCCCCGGCGGCAAGGTCCTGGACGTCGCGCTCCAGGTCTACGCGATGGTCGTCATCACCTCGGTCGCGGGCGCGTTCGCCTCGTTCTTCCACCGCCGCACGCGGGAGAAGAAGGAGGCCGCGGTGTCCTCGTGATGACGACCCCCTAGCCTGTTGCGGCGGATGCCCGCCGTCAACCCGACCTTCTCCGCCACCCGCGACGACCTGCGCAACGTCGCCATCATCGCCCACGTCGACCATGGCAAGACCACGCTGGTCGACGCGATGCTGCGCCAGTCCGGCGCCTTCCGCGAGGGCGCGGCGCTGACCGATCGCGTCATGGACTCCATGGACCAGGAGCGCGAGCGCGGCATCACGATCCTCGCCAAGAACACCGCGGTCCAGTACGGCGCGACGAAGCTGAACATCATCGACACGCCGGGCCACGCCGACTTCGGCGGCGAGGTCGAGCGCGGGCTCACCATGGTCGACGGCGTCCTGCTGCTGGTCGACGCGTCCGAGGGCCCGCTGCCGCAGACGCGCTTCGTCCTGCGCAAGGCGCTCGAGGCGCGGCTGCCCGTCGTGCTCGTCGTCAACAAGATCGACCGGCCGGACGCGCGCATCGACGAGGTCGTCCACGAGGTCGAGGAGCTCTTCCTGGACCTCGACGCCGTCGAGGAGCAGCTCGAGTTCCCGATCGTCTTCACCAACGCGCGGGCCGGCACGGCCTCGATGGACCAGACGGTGCCCGGCGAGTCGCTGCGGCCGCTGCTCGACCTGCTGGTCGAGACGGTCCCGCCGCCGTCCTACGAGCCCGACCATCCCGCGCAGGCGCTCGTCACGAACCTCGACGCCGATCCCTACCTCGGGCGCCTCGCGATCTGCCGCGTGCGCCAGGGGACGCTCCGCAAGGGCGAGATCGGCTGGTGCCGCGCCGACGGCGAGACGATCACGCGCGGCAAGATCACCGAGCTGTTCCTCACCGACGGGCTGACGCGCGTCTCGGTCGACGAGGCGGGCCCGGGCGAGATCTGCGCGGTCGCCGGCCTGCCCGACGTCACGATCGGCGAGACGCTGGCCGACGCCCAGGACCCGCGGCCGCTGCCGGTCCTCCACGTCGACGACCCCTCGATCGGCGTCACGATCGCGACGTCGACCTCGCCGTTCGCCGGCCGCGACGGCAGCAAGCTGACCGCGCGCCAGATCCAGGCGCGCCTCGACCAGGAGCTGATCGGCAACGTCTCCATCCGCGTCGAACCGACCGACCGCACGGACGCGTGGGAGGTCCAGGGCCGCGGCGAGCTCCAGCTCGCGGTGCTCGTCGAGACGATGCGCCGCGAGGGCTTCGAGCTGCTCGTCGGCCAGCCGCGCGTCGTCACGCGCGAGATCGACGGGCAGGTCCACGAGCCGATGGAGCGGATGACGATCGACGTCCCGGAGGACTTCGTGGGCACCGTCACCCAGATGCTCGCGGTGCGCAAGGGGCGCATGGAGCAGATGAGCAACCACGGCACCGGCTGGGTCCGGATGGACTACCGCGTGCCGGCCCGCGGGCTGATCGGCTTCCGCACCGAGTTCCTCACCGAGACGCGCGGCACCGGGATCGCGCACAGCGTGAGCGACGGCATGGAGCCCTGGCACGGCGAGCTGCGCACGCGGCCGACCGGCGCGCTGGTCTCCGACCGCATCGGCTCGGTGACGTCGTACTCCTGCTTCCAGCTCCAGGAGCGCGGCCAGCTCTTCGTCTCGCCCGGCGACGAGGTCTACAACGGCATGGTGGTCGGCGAGAACTCGCGCGCCGACGACCTCGAGGTCAACATCGTCCGCGAGAAGCACCTCACCAACGTGCGCTCCTCGAATTCGGACGTTCTGATCCGGCTCGTGCCCGCGCGCAAGCTCTCGCTCGACCAGGCGCTGGAGTTCGTGCGCGAGGACGAGTGCGTCGAGGTCACCCCCGACGCGGTGCGGTTCCGCAAGGTGCACCTCGACCTGATCGAGCGGGCACGTACGGCGGCCCGCGCCCGACGTACCTGACAGGTTTGGCGGTCCCTCGTCGTG
>JAOPZG010000149.1 GCA_025964215.1 Conexibacter sp. | reverse complement strand
CGACCGCTTCCCGGGCCTCACGCAGCCCGACCCGAGCTACCACGGCGTCGTGTGGAGCGACGCGCTCGGTCCGGCCGCCTACATCGGCCGCGCGCGCACGGTGCTGCTGCGCAACACGGGCGCGGCGCTGTCGCCGTTCAACGCGTTCCTGTTCCTCCAGGGGATCGAGACGCTGCCGCTGCGGATCGAGCGCCACAACGAGAACGCGCAGAAGATCGCCGAGTGGCTAAGCGCGCACGAGGCGGTCGAGTGGGTCTCCTACCCGGGCCTGGAGGACGACAAGTACCACGAGGTCGCCGGCCGGATCCTGAAGGGCGGCTACGGGGCGCTCGTCACGTTCGGCGTCAAGGGCGGGCTCGACGCGGGCAAGGCGTTCATCGAGTCGCTCGGCCTGTTCAGCCACCTGGCGAACATCGGCGACGCGAAGTCGCTGGCCATCCACAACGCCTCGACCACGCACTCGCAGCTGAACGCCGAGGAGCTCGCGGCGGCCGGCGTCACCGAGGACACGGTCCGGCTGTCGGTGGGCATCGAGCACATCGACGACCTGATCGCCGACCTCGACCAGGCGCTCGCGCAGGCGCGCGCCCCACAGCCGGCGGCCTGAGCCATCTCCGGAGCGGTGCAACGGGTCGTCCTCTTCGACGAGGACGACCCGCTCGTGCTGGCCTGCGGGCGCTCGCTGGCGCCCGTCGAGGTCGCGTACGCGACCTACGGCACGCTGGACGCCGACCGCTCCAACGTGGTCTTCGTCTGCCATGCGCTGACCGGCGACGCCGAGGCGAGCGGCCCGCGCGGGTGGTGGTCGACGATGGTCGGCCCGGGGCGGCCGATCGACACCGACACGTCCTTCGTCATCTGCCCCAACCTGCTCGGCGGCTGCGCGGGGAGCACCGGCCCGTCGTCGCTCGACTTCCCGCCGCTGGCGATCGCGGATCTGGTGACCGTGCACCGCGCGCTGCTGGCGCACCTGGGGATCGCGCGCGTGCGCACCGCGATCGGCGGGTCGATGGGCGGGATGCAGATCCTGCAGTGGCTGATCGACGCGCCGGGGCAGGTGCGGGACGCGGTCCTGGTGTGCGCGTCCTCGCGGCTGAGCGCGCAGAACCTCGCGCTCTCGCACGTGGCGCGGCGCGCGATCCTCGACGACCCGGACTTCCACGGCGGCGACTACGCGGCGTTCGGCGTCCGCCCGGACCGGGGGCTCGCCACGGCGCGCCGCCTCGCGCACGTGACGTACCTGAGCGAGCCGGGGATGGCGGAGAAGTTCTCGCGCGCGGAGCCGGCGGGGTGGGCGGACGTGGATGACGCGGCCCGGTGGCTCGGCCCGGCCTACGACGTCGAGCGCTACCTCGAGCACCAGGCGGCGATCTTCCTGAAGCGCTTCGACGCGTTGTCCTACTTGTACTTGACGCGCATCATGGACGCGTTCGACCCGTTCGCGGGCGGGGTCGTGCTGGATCCGGGGTCGCGCGCGCTGGTGCTGTCGTTCGACTCGGACTGGCGGTTCGGGACCGAGCACTCCGTGGCCGTCGCGGCGGGGCTGCGCGCGGGCGGGCTGGGAGAGGTCGTCGAGGAGGTCGTCGCCTCGCCGTGGGGGCACGACTCGTTCCTGCTCGACGTGCCGGAGTACCTCGAGGCCGTGCGGCGGTTCGTGGCGGCGTAGGGGTCGGTGGCGCTCCGCGAACCTCGCGCGCTGAGCAGCGCGTAGGGTGCCGCCATGTCCCGACGTTCCCCACTGTCCCGGGGGCTGCTGCTGGCCGCGCTCGCCCTCGCCGTCCCGTCCACCGCGCACGCGGCCACCGCGCCGCCCTCCGGCCCCGGCTGCGACCGGCTCGACGACGCGGCCTGCCTGCTGCCGTTCCCCAACGACGCGTTCCGCTCCGGCGGCAAGGTGGTGCTGCGCACGTCGCAGATGCCGCGCACGGCCAAGGGCAAGGCGATCGACGCGAGCGGCTGGAAGGGGCTCGACGGCTTCAGCCCGGGCTCGGTGATCCTCACGAAGGTGCCCGGCCTCGAGACCGACGCGGCGCTGAAGAAGACGGGCGCCGTCTCGCTCAGCGACATCTCGACCTACGGCGCCAAGGCCGCGCCGGTGCTCGTGATCGACACGCAGACCGGCAAGCGCTGGCCGATCTGGGCCGAGCTCGACGACAACGCCAAGCTGGGCCAGAGGCTGCTGGAGATCCATCCGGCCAAGAACTTCCTCGAGGGCCACCGCTACGTCGTCGTGTTGCGGTCGCTGAAGCGCGCGAACGGGTCCGCGATCGCCGCGGGCAAGCGCTTCGCGCGGCTGCGTGACGCGCACGGCTCGGTCGGCGCGCGCTACGCGCGCATCTTCCAGGACATCAAGAAGGCCGGGGTCTCGCGTTCCAAGTCCTTGTTCTTGACCTGGGACTTCACGGTCGCGACCGAGCAGGGCCTCGCCGGCCGGATGCTCGCGATGCGCGACACGACCTTCAAGGCGCTTGGCGACGCGAACCTCGCCGACGGCACGGTCGCGGGCAGCGCGCCCGCGTTCACGCTCCAGGCCAAGCCGCTCGACGGGGCCTTCGCGCAGGACGCCGGGCGCTTCGCGCAGGTCCTGGAGGGCACGGTCAGCGTCCCGTGCTACCTCACGAACGGCTGCGCGCCCGGGTCCCGGATGACGATCGGGGCAGGCGGCCTGCCCAAGCAGCAGGGCACCTACCAGGCGCGCTTCACCTGCGTGGTGCCCGCCACCGCGACGCCCGACCACCCGGCGCGGCTCGTGCTCTACGGCCACGGCCTGCTCGGCACGGAGACCGAGGTCCTGACCAACCCCGACATCCCGCCGATGGCCACCGAGGGCAACGAGGTCCTGTGCGCGACGCCGTGGATCGGCATGTCGGCCGAGGACATCCCCAACGCCATCAAGGTGCTCGGCGACTTCTCCGGGATGCCGACGCTGCCCGACCGCCTCCAGCAGGGCTTCCTCGACGCGCTCGTGCTCGGCCGCGCGATGGCGCATCCGGCCGGCCTGGCGTCGTCGCCGCTGCTGGAGGTCGGCGGGCGGCCGATCGTCCAGACGGGGCAGATCGCCTACGACGGCAACTCGCAGGGCGGGATCGCCGGCGGCGCGCTGACGGCGCTCGCGCCGGACTTCAGCCACGCGGTGCTCGGCGTGCCGGGGATCAACTACAGCGTGTTGCTCCCGCGCTCCTCGGACTTCACCCAGTACTCGAAGGTCATGTACCCCGCCTACACCGACCAGCTCGAGCGCCCGCTGGTCCTGGATCTCGCGCAGCTGCTGTGGGATCGCGGCGAGGGCGACGGCTACGCCCAGCACATGACGGGCGACCCGCTGCCGAACACGATCAAGCACACCGTGTTGCTCGACGTGGCCTTCGGCGACCACCAGGTCACGCCCTACCAGGCCGACGTCGAGGCGCGCACGATCGGGGCGTCCATCCACGCGCCGGTGCTGCCGGCCGGGCGCTCGCCGCAGAAGAGCCCGGCGTGGGGGATCCCCACGATCTCCGCGTTCCCGTTCGGCGGCTCGGCGATCGTCTACTGGGACGGCGGCCCGGCGCGTGTCAGCGTCCCGCCGCTCGCCAACACCCCCAACACGGGGCTCGACGATCCGCACGAGCTCCCGCGCCGCACGCCGGCGGCCCGCGCGCAGAAGGCGGCGTTCCTGGCGCCCGGCGGCGCGGTCATCGACACGTGCGGCGGGGCGGCGTGCCTGGCCGTCCCGGACGTGGGCTGACGCGTCGCTAGGGTGATCCGAATGGGCGTACGCATCGGGTACAAGGCCTCGGCGGAGCAGTTCGACCCGTCGACGCTGCTGCGGTACACGCGGGAGGCGGAGGCCGCCGGGCTGGAGATCGTGGCGACCTCGGATCACTTCCAGCCGTGGCGCCACCGCGGCGGGCACTCGCCCGCCGCGCTGCCGTGGCTGGGCGCCGCGACGGTCGCGACCTCGACCGCCGTGATCGGCACGAGCGTGCTCACGCCGACGCTGCGCTACGAGCCGGCGATCGTCGCCCAGGCCTTCGCGACGCTCGGCTGCCTCGCGCCCGGGCGCGTGTTCCTCGGCGTCGGGACCGGTGAGGCGATGAACGAGACGCCCGTGACCGGCGGCGCGTTCCC
>JAOPZG010000075.1 GCA_025964215.1 Conexibacter sp. | reverse complement strand
GCGTCGGCCCGCGCGGCGCCGTCGGCACTCGCGCCGAGCACGGAGGCCAGGTTGGCCTCCATCCGCGCGGGGACGACCTCCAGGCGCTCGAGCAGGTCGCGCAGCCACGCGACCGCGGCGCCGGTGGAGCGCAGCAGCTCGCGCTGCGTCTCCCACTCGGCCTGCCAGCCGCCGGCGGCGCGCTCGTGCTCGCCGTCCATCACGGACAACATGGTCGACACCAGCCCCGGGACCCGCGCCGCGCACGCGATCGTCGAGACCGCCGCGACCGGATTGCGCTTGTGCGCCATCGCCGAGGAGCCGCCGCGCCCGCCCTCGCCGTCCTCCGGGACGTCGCCCTCGCACGCCTCGCCGACCTCGCCCTGGGCCAGCAGCGTGACGTCGCGGGCGATCTTCGCCGCCGCGCCCGCCAGGACGCCCAGCGCACCCGCGAGCGCCGCGGGCCGGCGACGGTCGCCGTGCCACGGCAGCGTCGGGTTGACGAGCCCCAGCTCGTCCGCCACGGCCGCGGCGATGGCCGACGCGTGCTCGCCCAGAGGACCACGGTCGCCGACCGCGCCGCCGACCTGCGCCGCCAGCACGCGGCTGCGCACGCGCCCGACCTCCGCGCCCGCCTCGTCCAGCGCGACCGTCCAGCCCGCGGCCTTCACGCCGAAGGTCGTCGGCAGCGCCGGCTGCAGCAGCGTCCGGCCCAGGATCGGCGTCGTGCGATGGGTGCCGGCGAGCAGCGCCGCGGCGTCCGCGGCCGCGCGCGCGTCGTCCAGGAGCGGCTCGAGCGCGCGGCGCGCGACGAGCATCAGCGCCGAGTCCACGACGTCCTGGCTCGTGAGCCCGGTGTGCACGGACGGTGCGACCTCCTCGCCGACCGCCCCGCGCAGCGCGGCGACGAGCCCGATCACCGGCGTCGCGTGCCGCGCGGCCTCGACGGCGAGCGCGTCCAGGTCGAACCGCTCCGCCACCGCCGCCTCCGCGATCGCCTCCGCGTGGGCCTGCGGGATCACGTCCACGGACGCGCGTGCCCGCGCGTAGGCGACCTCGACGTCGAGCAGCGCCTGGAGCAGGGCAGCGTCGCCGAGCGCCGCGGCGGCACCGCCGCGGGCGAAGATCGCGCCCGTCAGGACGTCAGACGGCGAAGAAGACGGTCTCGTCGTCGCCTTGGAGGTGGATGTCGAATCGGTAGCCATCGTCGGTCGGTGCGGCCAGGAGCGTCTCACGCCGGTCCCCCGGAACGCGCGCGAGGGTCGGATCGGCCGCGTTGGCGGCCTGCTCGTCGGCGAAGTAGATGCGCGTGACGACACGGTGGAGGAGCCCGCGGCAGAAGAGCGAGACGTCGATGTGCGGGGCCTCCGCACCGAGGGCGGGCGGCTTGACCGTCCGGATCGCGTAGCGCCCCGCGTCGTCGGTGGGGGCGCGCGCGAAGCCGCGGATCCCCGCGGGCGCGGTCTGCCAGCTCTCCACGAGCGCGTCCGGGATCGGCGCGCCCTCGCCGTCGAGCACGACGCCGGAGATCGTGAGCGCGTCCGGCCCGTCAGCGGCGATCGGCCCGCCGTCCCACGGCAGCCCGATGGAGAAGAACGGCCCGACCGTCTGCGACGGCGTGACCTCCAGACGACCGCTCACCGCTCCTCCTCGATCGGCGTCGACTCGCGCCCGCGCAGCACGATGTCGAAGTCATAGGCCAACGCCCAGTCGGGCACGGTGCGCTCGAGGTCGAAGGACGACACCATGCGCGCGCGGCCCTCGGGGTCGCGAACGGAGTTGTAGATGGGGTCGAACGCGAACAGCGGGTCGCCCGGGAAGTACATCTGCGTCACGAGCCGCTGCGCGAAGGCCTGGCCGAGCAGCGAGAAGTGGATGTGCTGCGGGCGCCACGCGTTGTGGTGGTTGCCCCACGGGTAGGCGCCGGGCTTGATGGTGATGAACTCGTAGCGGCCGTTCGCGTCGGTCACGCAGCGGCCGGCGCCGGAGAAGTTGGGGTCCAACGGCGCGGGGTGCTGATCGCCCTTGTGGAGGTAGCGCCCGGCGGCGTTGGCCTGCCAGATCTCGACCAGGGTGTCGCGGATCGGCCGCCCGTCGCCGTCGAGCACGCGGCCGCTCACGACGATCCGCTCGCCCAGCGGCTCGCCCGCGTGCTGGCGCGTCAGGTCGTGGTCGAGCGCGCCGGTCACGCGCTCGGGCCCGAGCTGCGGGCCCGAGAGCTCGGTGACCGACTGCGGGAGGTAGACGAGCGGCTGCCGCGGGTGGCGCAGTCGCGTCGACTTGTAGCCCGCGTCGTCGAGCGCGGGGTGGACCCCCGGCGCATCTCGGCGGAACCCCTCATGCATGCAACACCACCGCCAATCCCTGTCCGACACCGATGCAGATCCCCGCCAGACCGTACCCGCCGCCGCGCCGCCGCAACTCGTGCGCGAGGCGCCCGAGGATGCGCGCGCCGGAGGCGCCGAGCGGGTGGCCGATGGCGATCGCGCCCCCGCGCACGTTGACGATCTCGGGGTCGAGGTCCGGCCCCTCGCGCAGGCAGGCCAGCGACTGCGAGGCGAACGCCTCGTTGAGCTCGACGGCGGCGAGGTCGCCCCAGCCGATGCCGGCGCGGCGCAGCGCGTCGCGCGCGGCCTGGACGGGGCCGATCCCGAAGACGTCGGGGTCGACGCCGTGGGCGGCGCGGGACACCACGCGCGCCAGCGGGTCGCGGCCGAGCGACTCGGCCGCCGCCGCGTCGCCCATCAGGAGCATCGACGCGCCGTCGTTGAGCGGCGACGAGTTGCCGGCGGTGACCGTGCCGCCGTCCACGAACGCGGCCTTGAGGCCGCCGAGCTTCTCCAGCGTCGTCGTCGCGCGGATCCCCTCGTCGCGCTCGAGCTCGGCGCCCGGGACGCCGACGACCTCGTCCGCGAAGACGCCGTCGCTCCACGCCGCGTCGGCGAGGGTGTGCGAGCGCAGCGCGAACGCGTCCTGCTCCTCACGCGAGATCTCGTACATCTCCGCCAGCTTCTCGGCGGAGGCGCCGAGCGAGATCGTCCAGCGGTCGGGCATCCGCGGGTTGACCATCCGCCAGCCGAGCGTCGTGGAGTGCAGGGTCTCCGGCGTGGCCGGGAAGCCCTTGGCCGGCTTGAGCAGGACCCACGGCGCGCGGCTCATCGACTCGACGCCGCCGGCGACGACGAGCGACGCGTCGCCGGTCTCGATCGCGCGGGCGCCCTGGATCGCCGCCTCGAGCGAGGACCCGCACAACCGGTTGACCGTCACGCCCGGGACCTCGGTCGGGAGCCCGGCGAGCAGGACGGCCATCCGCCCGACGTCGCGGTTGTCCTCGCCCGCCCCGTTGGCGTTGCCGAGGATCACGTCGTCGATCAGGCCGGGCTCCAGCGCCGGCGAGCGCTCGACGAGCGCCTTCAGCGCGTGCGCGGCGAGGTCGTCGGGCCGGACGCCCGACAGCGCGCCGGCGTAGCGGCCGAACGGGGTGCGGATCGCGTCCAGGATGTAGGACTCGGTCATCGGGCGACCAGCTCGCGCAAGGCGGACAACTCGTCTTCGGTCGGGGGATCGGTGTGGCGCAGGTCCTCGGCGACGCGCAGCGCCCAGCCGGTCGCCTCGCGGGCGGCCTCGACGGTGACGCCGGGGTGCAGCCGGGTGAGGGTCAGCTCGCCGTCGCGCGGGTCGGGCTCCAGCACGCCCAGATCCGTGATGACCGCCTCGGGCGCGGCGCGGGTGGTGAGGAAGTCGAGCCGCTCCACGAACGTGCGCTTCGAGTGCGGGGCGACGACCATCACGCGGTCGCAGCCGGTGGCGATCTCGGGCGCGCCGCCGGCGCCGGGCAGCCGCGTCTTGGGCGCGTCGTAGTCGCCGATGACGGTCGAGTTCAGCGAGCCCTGGCGGTCGACCTGGGCGGCGCCGAGGAACGCGACGTCGATCCGGCCGGGCTGGATCCAGTAGTTGAACATCTCGACGACGGGGACGACGAAGTCCGCGGTGGCGGCCAGCTCGCCGTCGCCGATCGAGAGCGGGATCTTGTAGGGCTTGGCCCCGATCGTGCCGGACTCGTAGACGAGCACGAGCTCGGGGTTGACGATCGCGCGGGCCAGGATCGCGGCGGTCGAGGGGCGCCCGACGCCGATGAAGCACGAGCGCGCGTCGGCGAGCAGGCGGGCGGCGACGATCGTCTGGACCTCGCCGGCGGTGGCGGCCTCCGCGCTCACGCGGTCACCCCCGTCGCGTCCAGCACGTGCTCGTCCATCCACCTGGTGAAGTCCTCGCGGTCCCGGCTGATCGTGTCCCACGCCTTGTAGAAGTCGTTGTCGCGCTCGGTGAGGTCGTGCGCGTAGGACGGTGACGCGCCGCGCGGCGCGACCGCGACCGCGTCGATCACCCAGCCCGGGATGACGATCCCGCCGGGCCGCGGCTCGAGCTCGTCGACGATCCGCTCGACGGTCACGAGCGCGCGCTCCGCGCTCAGCACCGCCTCTTTCTGCACGCCTGGGATCCCCCAGAGCTGGACGTTCCCGCGCCGGTCGGCCTCCTGCGCGTGGACGATCGCGACGTCGGGCCGCAGAGCCGGGACGGCCGCGAGCTCCTCGCCCGTGAACGGGCAGGTCACGAACTTCACGTTGGTGTGGTTGACGAGATCGGTGCCCGTGTAGCCGCGCAGGATCCCGAAGGGGAGGTGCGCGGCGCCGGCGGCGTAGCGATTGGCCATGCCGGCGTGGCTGTGCTCCTCGATCTCGACGGGCACCGGCCAGCCGTGCTCGATTGCGTCGCGGAAGCGGTGCAGCGACCCGACGCCGGGGTTGCCGCCGTAGGAGAAGACGAGCCGGCGCGCGCAGCCCATGCCGAGCAGCTGGTCGTAGAGGAGGTCCGGCGTCATGCGGATCAGCTCGAGCTCGCGCCGGCCCTGGCGGATGACCTCGTGGCCCGCCGCGAACGGGATCAGATGCGTGAAGCCCTCCATCGCGACGGCGTCGCCGTCGTGCACGAGCTCGGCGACGGCGTCGCGCAGCTCCACGATCTCGGCCACGGGTGGTTCCTCCTTGGGACAGTGTGCGCCATGCGAACGCATGACTGCAATGCGCACACGACGGTATATGCTGCTCGCGGGCGGCGCAAGCCGACGCACGCGAGAGGAGACACGGGGTCGTGAGGACGCAGGTCGGGATCGTCGGCGCGGGACCCGCGGGCCTGGTGCTCGCGCACCTGCTGCACCTCCAGGGGATCGAGTCGGTGGTGGTGGAGGCGCGCGACCGCGAGTACGTCCAGCAGCGCGAGCGCGCCGGCGTGCTCGAGCAGAACACGGTCGACCTGCTGCGCGCGGCGGGCGTCGCCGAGCGGCTGGATCGCGAGGGCATCGTCCACCACGGCATCGAGCTGCGCTTCGACGGGCAAGGCCATCGCATCGCCATGAGCGACCTCACCGGCGGCCGCGCGATCTGGATCTACGGCCAGCAGGAGGTCGTCAAGGACCTCATCGAGGCGCGCGAGGCGGCGGGCGCGCCGCTGCGCTTCGAGTGCTCCGACGTCCACGTGCATGATGTCGACGGCGAGCGGCCGCGCATCACCTACACCTCGGTCGCCGGCGTGGCGGAGACCGTCGAGTGCGACGTCATCGCCGGCTGCGACGGCTTCCACGGGATCTGCCGCCCGGCGATCGGCGCGGACCGGCTGCGGGTCGCCGAGCGCGAGTACCCGTTCGGCTGGCTCGGGATCCTCGCCGCCGTCGCGCCCTCGACCGACGAGCTGATCTACGCCTACCACGACCGCGGCTTCGCGATGCACTCGCTGCGCTCGCCGACGCTGAGCCGCCTCTACCTCCAGGTCGATCCCGCCGACGACATCGCCAACTGGCCCGACGACCGGATCTGGGAGGAGCTGCACACGCGCTTCGAGGCGCCGGGCTGGTCGCTGACCGAGGGGCCGATCGTCGAGAAGGGGATCACGCCGATGCGCTCGTTCGTGGCGGCGCCGATGCGCCGCGGCCGGCTCTTCCTCGCCGGCGACGCCGCGCACATCGTCCCGCCGACCGGCGCCAAGGGGCTGAACCTCGCGGTCAACGACGTCCGCGTCCTGGCCGACGCGCTCGTGGCGTGGTACGGGAGCGGCTCGGCGGCCGGCCTCGACGCCTACTCCGACACGTGCCTGGAGCGCGTCTGG
>JAOPZG010000074.1 GCA_025964215.1 Conexibacter sp. | reverse complement strand
CGCGCTCGTCGTCGGGGTCTTCGACGAGTCGCTGCCGCACCCGGCAGCGGCCAGCGCCGCGATCGCCGCGGCCGTCAGGGCAAGGGAAGCTGGGCGACGCATGGACCCGCCATCGTGACATGCGAGGGGGTCGGCATGGACGTTCATCCGGCCCCGCCGCCGGCCCTCGGGTGCGGGCACATCCGCGCCCGACGCCGTCATTCCGCCGAGCCCCCCGCTCGCGGATGCGCGCTGAAGTACACGTCCTTCAGCCGCTCGGCCGAGAGGTGGGTGTAGATCTGGGTCGTCGCGATGTCGGCGTGGCCGAGCATCTCCTGGACGGCGCGCAGGTCGCAGCCGCCGGCGAGCAGGTGCGTGGCGAAGGTGTGGCGCAGGGTGTGCGGGCTCATGCGGTCCTCCAGCCCGACGGTGCGGGCGTGGCGCTGCACGATCTTGTAGAGGCCCTGGCGCGTGAGGCCGGTCCCGCGGCGGTTGACGAAGAGGTGGCGGTCGTCGGTCGCGGCGGTCAGCGTGTGGCGGCCGCGCTCGCGGTAGAGGCGGACGGCGGCGATCGCCTCGCGGCCGACGGGGACGAGGCGCTCCTTGGAGCCCTTGCCGCGGGCGCGCAGGACGCCGGCGTCGAGGTCGACGTCGGTGACCTCGAGGTCGATCGCCTCGCTGGCGCGCAGGCCGCAGGCGTACATCAGCTCGAGCAGCGCGCGGTCGCGCAATGCGCTGGGGTCCGTCCCCTTCGGCGCGCGCAGCAGCCGGTCGACGTCGCCGCGCGAGAGGACCTGCGGGAGCTTCTGGCTCTTGCGCGGCGCGCGCAGGTCGGCCGTCGGGTCGTGGTCGAGGACCCCCTCGCGGCGCAGGTGGCGGTAGAAGGAGCGCAGGCAGGCCGCCTTGCGCTGGAGGGTCGCGGGCCGGGCCGCGGGGCGCTCGTCGGTGCCGGCGGCGAGCGTGTCGAGGAAGCCGGCGAGGTCGGAGTGCTGGGCCTCGAGGACGTCGGTCCGCGTCGCGCGCAGGTGGGCGCCGAACTGGAGCAGGTCGCTCCGGTAGGCCTCGAGCGTGTTGCGCGACAGGCCGCGCTCGAACTCGAGGTAGGCGAGGAAGTCGAGCACGTGGTGCTCGAGCGCGCGTGCGTTCGGTGGTGCCGGGGCGACGGCCATAGGCGTCGTAGTTCGGGGCCGGACGGCCCGGTCCTCGCCGTGCAAGGCGATTCCCGGGGCGTCGGGCGCCACGCGTGTTCCTTACTGGAGGAAGCCCGCGAGGTCGGTCTTGCCCGGGAGGCCCGCGACCTTCTTGGTGGCCTTGGAGGCGACGCGGTACTCGATCGCGCCCGGGGAGATGCGGAACGTGCGCGCCTTCCTGGTCAGCACGTAGTGGGCGGTCTTGCCGTCCTTGGTGAGGTCGAAGGAGCCGGTGCAGGCGCCCTTGTCGTCCACCTTGGGGACGGCGACGCAACTGATCTGGATGTGGGACGGCGTGGCGCCGTCGCCCTCGAGGCGCGCGACGTCGCGGATGCCCTTCTTGAAGGCCTGGTCGGCCTGCGGGTTCTTGACGGCGGCGTGGGCGGCGGTCGCGGCGATCGTCGGGACGAGCACGGAGACGGCCAGCGCGAGCGGGAGGAGTCGTGAGCGGATCATGGCCCTGGAACGGGGCCTCCTCCGGCAAGGTCACGGTGGCGCGCGCGGGTGTGGAGGTAGCCGTACCTAGGCCGCGCGGCGGCGCGCGTCGAGCAGCAGCAGGCCGATGACCGTCTTGGCGTCGCTGACGGCGTCGATCGCGCCGGCGAGGTCGGCGAGCGGCCAGCGGACGATCTCGATGCGCTCGTCCTCGCCGGAGTCGTGCTTGCCCGGCGCCTCGCTGAGTCCTTCCGCGAGGAAGACGTGGACGTGCTCGTCGGTGAAGCCGACCGACGAGTTGTAGGCCTTCAGGGACGTCCAGCGCTCGGCCTGCAAGCCGATCTCCTCGGCGAGCTCGCGCTGCGCGGTCTCGAGCGGGCCCTCCCCCTCCTTGTCCAGGCGGCCGGCGGGGAGCTCGAGGCTGTCGGGGTCGCCGATCGCCTCGCGCGGCTGGCGGACGAGCCAGACGTGCTCCTCGTCGACCGCGACGATCGCGGCGGCGCCGGTCGTCCGCACGATCTCGCGATCCGCCGTCTTGCCGTCGGCGTAGCGGAACGTGTCGTCGGTGACCGTGACGATCCGGCCGGCGAAGCGGGTCTCGGTGGCGATGCGCTCGAAGGCGCGGTCGTCGCTCATAAGGTCTCCAGGAGCGCGAGCGTCACGTCGAGCATCGACTCGAGCGCGGAGACGCTCACGCGCTCGGTCGGCTCGTGGTTGCGCTCGGTGCCGTTGGCGAGGCAGACGGTGTGGAAGCCCTTGGCCTCGAAGGCGTTGCCGTCCGACGCGCCGCCGGAGACGATGTGGCGCGCCGCGTAGCCGCAGGCGTCGAGCGCGCGCTCGGCGGCGGCGACCGCGGGCGAGGCCGGCTTGTGGCGGTAGCCCTCGAAGAGGCGCTCGACGGTGACGTCGAGGTCGGACTCGCACAGCGGCTCGTTGGCGGCGTCGTGGCAGTGATCGACCATCTCGGCGACGACGGCCTCGGCCTTGGCGGGGTCGAGCGAGCGCGTCTCGGCCAGGAGCGTGCAGCGCGGCGCGACGATGTTCGTGGCGCCGGCGAGGCCGCCCTCGATCCAGCCGATGTTCGCCGTGGTCTCCTCGTCGAGGCGGCCGTGGCGCATGGCGGCGATCGCGCGAGCGGCGGCGACGATCGCGCTGCGCCCGTCCTCGGGCCGGATGCCCGCGTGGGCGGCGCGGCCGCGGAACTCGGCCTCGAGCCGGAAGTACGTCGGCGAGGCCATGACGATCTCGCCGATCGGCGTCGCGTGGTCGAAGACGTAGCCGAACGGGCTGCGGAGCTGGGCGACGTCGAACTGCTGCGCGCCGGCGAGCGCGGTCTCCTCGCGCACGGTGAAGAGCAGCTCGAAGGGCGGCGAGTCGGCGCGCTCCGCGGCGATCAGCATCGCCACGACCGCCGCCTTGTTGTCGGCGCCGAGGATCGCGTCGTTGGCGTTCTCCCAGCCGTCGTCGACGATCACCGGGGCGATCGGCGTGTCGCCGTGCGGGACCGTGTCGAGGTGGGCGCAGAGCAGGACGCGCGGCGCTTGCGGGTCCCCCACGCGCGCCAGGACGTTGCCGGCCGCGTCGACCTCGGTGGTGAGCCCCGCTGCGTGGAGGAGCTCCACGACCCGCGCGGAGACCGCCGCCTCCTCGCCGGAGACCGACGGGATCGCGCACAGCTCCGCGAACAGCTCGTTGAGGCGGCGGCGCTCGGCGTCCGTCGCCCGCGACGGCGCCGCCGGTGCGCCCAGGCTCACCGCGACTCGGCCGGCTCGGCCTCCGTGGCGGCGCGCGAGGCGCGGACCTCGCCCTCGGGGTGCCGGTCCTGCGCGCGGTCGAGCGCGGCCCGGACGAAGTCGCGGAACAGCGGCGCGGGCCGCTCGGGGCGCGACTTGAACTCCGGGTGGAACTGCGAGGCCACGAAGAACGGGTGGTCGTGCAGCTCGATCATCTCGACCAGGCGCTCGTCCGGCGACGTGCCGGAGACGATCAGGCCGGCGCTCTCCAGCCGCTTGCGCAGGCTGATCGACACCTCGTAGCGGTGACGGTGGCGCTCGTAGATGACGGCCTCGCCGTAGATCTCGTGGGCGGCGGTGCCGTTGTGGACCTTCACGGGGTCGGCGCCGAGGCGCATCGTGCCGCCGAGGTCCGAGACCTCCTTCTGCTCGGGCAGGAGGTCGATGACGGGCCACTCGGTCTCGATGTCGAACTCGGTCGAGTTGGCGCCCGGCATCCCGGCGACGTGGCGCGCGAACTCGCAGACCGCAATCTGCATGCCGAGGCAGACGCCGAGGTACGGCACCTGGCGCTCGCGGGCGACGCGCGCGGCGCGGATCTTCCCCTCGATGCCGCGGCCGCCGAAGCCGCCGGGGATCAGGATGCCGTCGGCGTCGGCGAGGCGGCGCTGGGCGACCTCGTCGGTCTCCAGGGTCTCGGAGTCGACCCAGTCGACGTCGACCTTGCACTCGTGGAGGAAGCCGGAGTGGTTGAGCGCCTCGGTGACCGACTTGTAGGCGTCCTCGAGCGCGACGTACTTGCCGACGAGCGCGATTTTGACCGACTGCGTGGCGCGGTCGGCGGAGGACATCAGGGCGGCCCAGGCGTCGAGGTCGGCCTTCGGCGCGTCGTTGATCCCGAAGTACTCGCAGATGAAGTCGTCGACGTGGTGCTCGGCGTACCAGAGCGGCACCTTGTAGATGTTGTCGACGTCCACGGCCGAGACGACGGCTTCCACCGGCAGGGACGCGAACAGCGCGATCTTCTTGCGGATGTCGATGTCCAGCTCGTTCTCGGCGCGGCAGAGCAGCATGTCGGGCTGGATGCCGATGCGGCGCAGCTCGTTGACGGAGTGCTGCGTCGGCTTGGTCTTCAGCTCACCGGCGTGGCCGATGTACGGCACCAGCGTGAGGTGCAGGA
>JAOPZG010000056.1 GCA_025964215.1 Conexibacter sp. | reverse complement strand
CCATCGCGTCGGACTGCTGCGAGACCGCCGCGGCGTTGCGCGCGACCGTCTCGCGGATCTCCTCGGCGCTCCCGGCGACCGTGCGCGCGCTGCCGCGGACCTCGCCGGTCAGCGCGGTCACCGTCTCCAGCGCGACGCGCCGGCGCTCGGCGCTGTCCTCCAGCGCGACGACGGTCGCGTCGAGCTCGCCCTGGCGCGCGTCGAGCGCGCGGTTGCGGGCGTCGAGCAGGTCGTTCTGGTCCTCGGCGAGCTTCCACGACGCGACCAGCGCGACGATCTCGGCGACGACGAAGCCGGCATGGATCGCCGTCGCGGCGATCGTCCCGCCGAGCCCCGGATGCCCCGGGTAGACGGCCGAGGGGACGAGCAGCGCGAACGCCGCGTGGTGCAGGACGATGTAGAGCACCGAGACCAGGAACGGCTTCCACTGCCCGTAGAGGCCGATGATCGGGAGCACGACGAAGAAGTGGAAGTGCGCGGCGATCGCGCCGCCGGCGATGTGGACGACCATCGCGCTGCACGTTACGAGCGCCATCGCGCCGACGCAGGAGCGCGCCGTCTGCGAGAACCGCTTGGCGTCGGCCAGCGTCGCGAGGGCGGCGATCGCGAAGACGTCGAGCGCGCTGTGCCAGAGCGGGAAGCCGCGCAACAGCCCCCAGGCCAGGAGGACCGGGACGTGGGCCCAGGCGAGCAGGACGATCGCGCGGTGGCGCGGCGCCCACTGGTCGGCGGGCAGGCCGCGGAGCTTGGGCAGGGAGGCCAGGAAGCGGGACATGCTGCCCCGGGTCGTCGGCCACGCGTCGCCGCGCTGCACGTCCCGGGCGCGGGAGCGCACGACTTGGCGCGTGGACGCGGATGGCTCTGGAGCGTCTAGAGCGCGAACGACTCCGGGATCGTCAGCTCCTCGAAGATCCGCACGCAGTAGCGGTCCGTCATCCCCGCCACGTAGTCGATCACGCGCTGGCCGAGGTCGCCGCCGGCCGCCCCGCCGCCGTCGGGCAAGCGCGAGGGGTCCTCGACGTAGTGGTCGAAGAGCGTGCGCAGCAGCCGGTCGATCTTCACGTGCTCGCCGCGCTGGCGCGCGCCGAGGTAGACGCGGTCGAACATGAAGCCGCGCAGCGCGTCCATCGCCGCGCCGGCCTCCGCGCCCTGGACGATCGCGCCCTCCTGCGCCGAGTGCTCGACGAGGTCGTGGACGAGGGCGTCGATGCGGTGCGAGCCGGTGTCGCCGAGGACGTCGATCGCGTCACGCGGCAGGTCGGCCTCCGACAGCACGCCCGCGCGGATCGCGTCGTCGATGTCGTGGTTGAGGTAGGCGATGCGGTCCACGATCCGGACGATCCCGCCCTCGAGCGTCCGCGGCGGCTCCGCGCGCCCCGAGTGGCCGAGGATCCCGTCGCGGACGTCGTCGCTCAGGTTGAGGCCCCGGCCGTCCTTCTCCAGGACGTCGACGACGCGCAGCGAGTGCTCGTAGTGGCGGAAGGAGCCGCCGAAGCGCGTCGCCATGCACTCGTCCAGGACCGCCTCGCCGATGTGGCCGAACGGCGGATGGCCGAGGTCGTGCCCGAGCCCGATCGCCTCCGTCAGGTCCTCGTTGAGCGCGAGCGCCCGCGCGACCGTGCGCGAGACCTGCGTGACCTCGAGCGTGTGCGTGAGCCGCGTGCGGTAGTGGTCGCCCTCGGGCGAGACGAAGACCTGGGTCTTGTGCTTGAGCCGGCGGAAGGCCTTCGAGTGGACGATGCGGTCGCGGTCGCGCTGCAGCGGCGTGCGCAGCCCGCAGTCGACCTCGGGCACGGGCCGGCGGCCCGGGTAGGAGCGGGCGGCCAGCGGCGAGAGGTGCTCGTCCTCCCACGCCTGCTGGCGAGCGGCGAAGGCCGCGGCGACGCGGCCGGGTGCGGTTGCGACATCCACGCCTCCGAGTTTCGCACGCGGCCCGCCGCTCCCTGCCCGCCGTCGCAGGATCGGCACGAAGTCGCGCTACGTTCGACACATGCTCGCCCTCGTCGCCGCAGCCGATCCCCCGCACGTCACGTTCGCCGAGGTCCCGGACCCCGAGCCGCTGCCCTCCGAGGCGCTGATCGACGTCCACGCCTTCTCGCTGAACCGCGGCGAGTCCCACTCGCTCTCCGCCAAGCAGCCCGGCGAGCCCGCCGGCTGGGACGCCGCCGGCATCGTCGCCCGCGCCGCGGCCGACGGCTCCGGCCCGCCCGCCGGGACGCGCGTCGTCGGCCTCAAGCACCCGGCCGGCGCCTGGGCGCAGCAGGTCGCGATCCCCACCACCCTGCTCGCCGCGCTGCCCGACGCGGTGAGCTTCCAGCAGGCCGCGACCCTGCCGGTCGCGGGGATCACCGCGCTGCGCGCGCTCGAGGTCTGCGGCTTCCTCCTCGGCAAGCGCGTCGCGGTCACCGGCGCCTCGGGCGGGGTCGGGCGCTTCGCCGTCCAGCTCGCCCGCGACGCCGGCGCCCACGTCACCGCGGTCGCCCGCCGCCCCGAGGGCCTCGCCGAGCTCGGCGCCGCCGACGTCGTCAGCCACCTCGCGCCCGAGGGAGAGGGCTTCGACGCGATCCTCGACGGCGTCGAGGATGCCGTCGAAGCGCGCACCGTCGGCCGTGAGCACGGTCAGGACCTCGTCGGCGCCGAGCTCCTTCAGCCCCGCGGTGCGCCGGGCGATCGCGGTGACGTGGGCGCCGGCGTCGCGGGCGAGCTGGATCGCCA
>JAOPZG010000046.1 GCA_025964215.1 Conexibacter sp. | reverse complement strand
CGATGTAGCCCGCGCCGCCGAGGTCGCTGCCGTCGTTCAGCCCGTCGATGAGCGCGGCGAGCATGTCGAGCTCGACCGGCCGCGCGTGCTCCTCGCGGTCGTACTTGCGCGAGATCGGGCGGAAGACCTCGTCGGCGACCTGCCGGGCCTGGGCCACGAGCGGGCCGAACTTGCGGGGCACCTCGAGGTTGATCATCAGAGGACCAGGACGCCTTCCATGAGGCCGGTCGCGCGCAGGTCGCGGTACCAGCGTTCGACGGGATGCTCGGCGATGTAGCCCGCGCCGCCGAGCAGCTGCACGCCCTCGGAGCCGATCCGCATCGCCTGCCGGGTGGAGAGGGAGCGGGCGAGCGCGGCCTCGCGGGCGAAGTCGCTGCCCGCGTCGGCGCGCGAGGCGGCGCGCAGCGCGACGAGCCGCAGGCCCTCGAGCTCGATCGCGATGTCGCTCACCGCGAACGCGACGGCCTGCCGGTGGCTCACCGGCTCGCCGAACGCGATCCGCTCGTTCACGTAGGGGATGACGTAGTCGAGGACCGCGCGGCCGACGCCGGCGGCGATCCCCGCCCAGGCCAGCCGCGAGCGCGCGACGCACTCGGCGAAGACCTGCGGGTCGGCCTCGCCGAGCAGCGCGCTGCGCTCGACCTGCACCTCGTCCAGCCGCAGCCGGCCGAGCGCGGCGCCGCGCAGGCCCATCGCCGGGTCGGCCTTGACCTCGACGCCCCCGCGCGCGGGCTCGACGAGGAAGAGCGCGGAGCCGCCGCCCTCGACGCGCGCGGCGACGATCAGCAGCTCGGCGTCCTCGGCGCGCGGGACGAGCGACTTGGTGCCGCTCAAGACGTAGCCGCCGGCCGACGGCCGCGCGACCGTCTCCAAGGACAGGGGGTCGAAGAGCGCGCGCGGCTCGGCGATCGCCAGCGCGGCGGCCGGGACGTCCTCGCCCACGAGCGCGGGCAGGTAGGTCGCCTGCTGGTCGGCGTCGCCCCAGAGCGCGAGCGCCGTCGCCACGGCGGCGGGCGCGAGCGCGCCGACGGCGAGGCCGGCGTCGCCGTGGGCGAGCGTCTCGGCGGCCAGGAACGCGGTCACCGCGGAGCGCTCGCTGATCGCCCCGCCGAGCTCCTCCGGGACGCCGAGCATCGTGAGCCCGAGCTCGTTGGCCTCGGCCCAGACCTCCGCGCGGCCCTCGCCGCGCTCGGCCGCCGCGGCGGCGGGGCGCAGGCGGGCGGAGGCGAAGTCGCGCCACGCCTCGGTGAGCATCTGCTGCTCGTCGTCGAGCGTGAGGTCGAAGAGGCCGCTGCCGCTCGCCGTCCTCGGCCGCGCGGGGCGACCCAGCTTGGCGCCGGCGGAGAACGTGCGGCCGGCGCGGCCCGCGGCGCGGAAGCCGTCGCGCGTCGCGCGGTAGAGGACGCGCTCGGCGGGCTTGCGGACGCCGAGGCGATCGACGACCGGGGAGCCGGCGATCCGGCCCAGGGCGCGCAGCCCCAGGCCCATGCTGCGCTCGGCGACCGTCATCGCGCGTACGGCTTCCGAGGCCCCTGGCCGAGCGACGCCGCGGACGGCTTCCGAGGCCCCTGGCCGAGCGATGCCGCGTTCTCCACGAGCAGCCCCGGCTCGACCGTGGCGATCAGCAGGTCGGCGGCCTCGCGCGCGGACATCGCGCCGGTCCGCAGCCACCAGCGGGCGAGCGCCTCGGCCGCGGCCATCAGCATCACCGACGTCGCCTCGATCACCGCGCGCGAGCCGGTGCGGCGGTGCGGCGGCATCAGCGCGACGGTCGCCTGGGCGACCATGTCCAGCAGCCGCTCGCGGTAGGGCGCCACGAGCGCGGCGATCTCGCCCGACTGCGGGACGGTCTCGTCGAAGAGCACGCGCCAGGCGTCGCGGTCGCGGTCGACGAAGTCGTAGAAGGCGATGACGCCGAGCCGCACGGCCTCCGCCGGGTTGGCGGCCCGCCCGACGGCCTCCACGACCGCGGCGATCAGCGCCTCGCCCGCGGGCGCCATGCACGCTTCGTAGAGCCGCTCCTTGTTGCCGAAGTAGGCGTACAACAAGGGCTTCTTGACGCCGACCTCGAGCGCGATGTCCTCCATCGTCACGGCGGCGAACCCGCGGCGCGCGAACTGCTCGTGCGCGACGCGGATCACCTGCTCCTCGCGGTCGGCGCGCGAGAGGCGGCGGCGGACGTTGGCGGCCCCAGGGGTCTTCGCTGTGCTCGGCATCGCGCCGCGCACCGTAGCCGCTATTTATACGTCGGTCAACTGGCCGCCCGCGTTCGGACGACGATCCCGCGCGCACTACGCGCGCAGGCGCACCGGCAGCGTCTTGAGCTGGTTGATGAACGGCGACTCGGCGAACAGCGGCTGTCCCGCGAGCTCCATGTCCGGGAAGCGCGCGAGCGTCTCCTCCATCAGGATCCGCAGCTCCAGCCGCGCCAGCGCGGTGCCGAGGCAGAAGTGCCGGCCGCCCGCGCCGAAGGCCTGGTGCTCGGCGTCGCGGCGCAGGTCGAAGCGGTCCGGGTCCTCGTAGCGCGTCTCGTCGCGGTTGGACGACACGTACCACATGACCACCTTGTCGCCCTCCTTGATCTGCGCGCCGTTGAGCTCCGCGTCGCGGGTCGCCGTGCGGCGGAAGTGCGCGAAGGCGGGGAACATCCGCAGCGCCTCCTCGACCGCGCTCGGGACGAGCGCGGGGTCGTCGAGCAGCAGCTGCCGCTGCTCGGGGTCCTCCAGCAGCGCGCGCATCCCGGAGCAGTAGGTCGCCTTCGTGGAGTCGTTGCCGGCGGCCACGAGGAGGAAGAACCCCATGACGATCTCGTGCTCCTCGAGCTTCTCGCCGTCGATGTCGGCGTGGACGAGGAGCGACATGAGGTCCTCGGTCGGCCGCTCGCGGCGCTCGGCGATGAGGGCCGCGCAGCGCGCGAAGATCTCCGGGACGTCGCGCTCCATGACGGTCTGCACGCCCTCGGGGTTGAGGTCGGGATCGCCGGCGCCGAGCGTCGTGTTCATCAGCCGCGCCCAGATCTCGTCGTCCTCCGGCGCGGTGCCCATGAACGAGCCGATGACGCGCGCGACGACGGGCTGGGCGACGTCGGTGACGAGGTCGCACGAGTCGCGGCCGTCGAGGCGGTCGAGCACGCCCTTGGTGATCTCGCGGATCGCGGGCTCGTGCTCGGCGATGCGCTTGGGCGTGAAGCCGCGCTGGAAGAGCGCCTTGAGGCGGTCGTGGCGCGGCGGGTCCATCCCGATGAACATGCCCTGCGCGAGCTCGAGCGGGAGGATCGCGTTGGTCAGCGCCGTGAAGCCGGTCGCCGAGGAGTAGGTCTCCCAGTCGCGGCTGACCGCGTGGACGTCGTCGGCCGTGGTGACCGACCAGAAGCCGTCCTCCTCGGGGTACTCGGTGATCTTCGAGGTCCAGTGCACGGGGCACTGGCCGCGGAGCTTGGAGAACAGCTCGTGTGGCGGGCCGTCCTGCCACTGCTCGCGCTCGGTGACGAGCGTCTCTTCGAGGGAAGCGGGATCGGCGGACATGGTTTGACACTCTGTCAAACCTGGCGCTCGAACTGCAACTCCAATCCGTCGATCTCGTCCATCTGCTCACCGGTCCGGACGAAGCCGAAGGAGGCGGCGAGCGCGAGCGACGGGGCGTTGTCGGGGCTGATCGAGGCGCGGGCGACGCGCGCGCCGTTCGCTCGCGCGAAGGCCAGGAGCTCGGCCAGCGCGGCGCGCGCGTACCCGCGGCGGCGGTGCGTCGGGACGATCCGGTAGCCGACCTCGACCATCCCCCGCTCGTCGGGCGGCCCGTGGAAGCCGGCGTGCCCGACGACCTCCTCGTCGCCGACGACCACCGCGCGCACGAGCCACGGCGCGTCGCCGGGCTCGCCGATCAGCTGGCCGAGCCGCAGCGTCCACAGCCACGTGTCCTGGAGGAACGCGTCGGGGAGAGCGACGCCGGCGGCCGCGCGTGCGCGTTCGAGGTCCCCGTCGACGAGCGCTTGGAGCGTCGGCGCGTCGAGCAGGTGCAGGCGGACGGTGGGCGCGGCCATGGCGGCATCCTCGCGCATGCCGGGGTACGCTCCCCCGCGTGTCCCCCTCCGCGCCCGCCGAGACGTTCCTGCTGGTCGACGGCGAGAACATCGACGCGACGCTCGGGGGCAGCCTGCTCGGCCGGCGGCCGGCGCCGGAGGAGCGGCCGCGGTGGGATCGGGTGCGGGACTACGGGCGCGCCGTGTGGGACCAGCCGCTGCGCGGGCTGTTCTTCCTCAACGGCTCGGGCCAACTCCCGATGTCGTTCGTGCAGGCCCTCGACGCGCTCGACTTCCGGCCGGTGCTGCTCAGCGGGCCGTCGGACGTCAAGGTCGTCGACGTCGCGATCCAGAGGACGCTCGCCGCCCTGGCCGAGCGCGGGCGCGGCGACGTGCTGCTCGCCAGCCACGACGGCGACTTCGCGCCGCAGATCGCCGAGCTGCTGCGCGACGGCGACCGCCGCGTCGGCGTCATGGGCTTCCGCGAGCTGATCAGCTCCTCGTTGCAGGAGCTGACCACCGAGGGCCTCGAGCTCTTCGACCTGGAGGACGACGTGGGAGCCTTCACCGTGACGCTCCCACGCCTGCGCGTCATCCCGATCGAGGCCTTCGACCCCTGGTCGCTGCTCGCCTAGCCGCTAGCCGCGGACCTCGCCGAGGCCCATGTCGCGGCCGATGATCTCCTTCATGATCTCGTTCGAGCCCGCCCAGATCTTCGTGACGCGCGCGTCCATCCACGCGTGGGCGACCTCGTACTCCTCCATGTAGCCGTAGCCGCCGTGGAGCTGGACGCAGGCGTCGATGACGACGTTCTGCACCTCGGCGCTCCACCACTTGGCCTTGGCGGCGTCGACCGCGGTCAGCAGGTGCTCGGCGTGCGCGGCGATGCACTGGTCGACGAAGGCCTGCGTCACGTCGACGCGGGTCTGGAGGTCGGCCATCAGGAAGCGTGAGTTCTGGAAGGTCCCGATCGGTCGCCCGAACGCCTTGCGCGACTTGATGTAGTCCAACGTCACCGCGAGGATGTGCTTGGCGTTGGAGATGTTGGAGATCGACGAGCCGAGCCGCTCCTGCGCGAGGTGCTCCATCATGTGGTGGAACCCGCGGTCGACCTCGCCGATCAGCTGGTCGTCGGTGACGCGGACGTTCTCGAAGAACAGCTCGGCGGTGTCGGCCTCGTGCTGGCCGACCTTGTGGAGCTTGCGGCCGCGCTGGAAGCCCTCCATCCCCTCCTCGACGGCGAAGAGCGAGATGCCGCGGCCCTTCGGGTCGGTCGCCGTGCGGGCGGCGACGATGACCAGCCCGGCGTGCGCGCCGTTGGTGATGAAGGTCTTCGAGCCGTTGATCACCCACTCGTCGCCGTCGCGCTTGGCGTTGGTCTTCAGGCCCTGGAGGTCGGAGCCCGCCTCGGGCTCGGTCATCCCGATCGCCGTGATCATCTCGCCGGAGCAGAAGCGCGGCAGCCAGCGCTGCTTCTGCTCCTCGGTGGTCCGGTTGGTGAGGTACGGCGCGCAGACGTCGGCGTGGATCGTGTAGGACGAGGAGTACGCGATCCCGGCGCGCGAGAGCTCCTCGTTGAAGATCGCGTTGTAGCGGAAGTCGACGTCGCTGCCGCCGTACTGCTCGGGGATCGCGACGCCGAGGAAGCCCGCGTCGCCGGCGGTCGTCCAGACGTCGGCCGGGATCCGGCGCGCCTCCCGGATCTCCTCGCGCCGCGGCAGGATCTCGCGATCCACGAACGCGGCCGCGGACTCGCGGAAGAGCTTGTGATCGTCGTCGAACAGCGTGCGTGGCAGCGACATGCGGCCGGACTATACGGAGGCGTTCGCTCGACCGGCGCCCTCTTTTCCCACAATCTTGGTCAAGATTGAGTACATTGCGCCGGCCTGATGTCCGCCGCCGTCCTCAGCTCCCCTCGCGCCCGCCGCGTCGGCCTGCGCGCCCTCTCGCTCGCCGTCTTCCTCGGCGCGTGGTGGCTCGTCGCCGAGCTCAACGTCTGGTCCGACCTCTTCGTCCCGGATCCCACCGCCGTGCTCGACCGGCTGATCGACGGCGAGCGCACCCACGACGGCATCCGCGGCCTCAGCGGCTACTACCTCCACGAGCACCTCTGGCACAGCCTCTGGCGGATCCTGCGCGGGCTGTTCTGGGCGATCCTCGTCGGCGTCCCGCTCGGCCTGCTGCTCGCGACGGTCGGCCCGTTCCGCGTGATCGTCGAGCCGTACGTGACCTTCGTCCGCGCGCTGCCGCCGCTGGCCTACTTCAGCCTGCTGATCATCTGGTTCGGCATCGAGGACGCGTCGAAGGTCTGGCTGCTCTTCCTCGCCGCCTTCCCGCCGATCACGCTGTCGGTCCTGCACGGCGTCCGCGGGATACCGCGGCGGCAGGTCGACGGCGCGCTCGCGCTCGGCGCGAGCCGCTGGCAGGTGACGCGCTTCGTCGTCCTGCCCTCCGTCCTGCCCGAGCTGTTCACCGGCGTCCGCCTGGCGATCGGCTTCGCGTGGACGACGATCGTCGCCGCCGAGACCGTGGACGGGATCCCCGGCATCGGCGGCCTCGCGTGGGAGACCAAGAAGTTCCAGCAGACCGACGTCGCGGTGTTGTGCATCGTGTTGATCGGGCTGTCGGCCATCGTCCTCGACCAGCTCGTGCGGGCGCTCGAAGCGCGCGTCGTGCCGTGGCGGGGAAAGACATGAACAAGGAGATCCACCCCATGAACCCCCGACGGTTCCTGCCCGTGCTGCTGCTCGCCTCCGTCCTGGCGCTCGGCGCGTGCGGCTCGGACGACGACGGCGGGAGCGCCGGCAGCGGCAGCGCGACCGCTGCTGCGTCCTCCGCCAAGCCCGCGGCCCCGAAGAAGATCACGATCGCCTACCAGGCGATCCCCAACGGCGACCTCGTCGTCAAGCACCAGAAGTGGCTCGAGCAGGCGCTCCCCGACACGGAGATCGACTGGAAGCTGTTCGACTCCGGCGGCGCGGTCAACGAGGCGGTCGCGGCGCACGCGGTCGACATCGGCCTGGCGGGGTCCAGCCCCGTCTCGCGCGGGTTGTCCACACCGCTGCCCTACGAGGTGCCGTGGATCCACGACGTCATCGGCAAGGCCGAGGCCCTGGTGGTCAAGAAGGACATCACCTCGGTCGCGCAGCTGAAGGGCAAGAAGGTCGCGACGCCGCTGGCGTCGACCTCGCACTACTCGCTGCTCGCCGCGCTCGACGACGCGGGGCTCTCGGCCAAGGACGTCAAGGTGGTCGACGCCGAGCCCGACGACATCTACGCGGCGTGGTCGCGCGGGGACATCGACGGCGCGTACGTGTGGAACCCGAACCTGGCGAAGATCATCGAGGACGGCGGGCACGTGCTGGTCAGCAGCGCCGACCTCGCGAAGGAGGGCAAGACCACGTACGACCTGGCCGTCGTGACCAAGGACTTCGCCTCGAAGTACCCGGAGGCGGTCAAGACCTGGGTCGCCCAGGAGGACAAGGCGGTCAAGTTGTACCGGTCGGATCCCGAGGCGGCCGCGACGGCCGTCGGCGCCGAGCTGAACCTGTCCAAGGACGAGGTCCTGCCGCAGATGAAGGACTTGATCTTCCTCGACGCGGGCGAGCAGGCCGGTGCCGGCTACCTGGGCGGCGGGCTGGCCAAGAACCTCTACGCCGCCGCGCAGTTCAACAAGTCCTTGGGGCAGATCCCCAAGGTCGCCGACCAGGCGTCCTACGCCGCCGCCGTGAACGCGACGTTCGCCAGTGGCGTCGGCGGCTGAGCCGGTCCTGCTCCGCGGCGTGGCGCACAGCTACGCCGCGGTGCAGGCCCTCGGGCCGCTCGACCTGGAGGTCGCGGCGGGGGAGCTCGTCGCGCTCGTCGGGCCCTCGGGCTGCGGCAAGACGACGCTGCTCGGCCTGCTCGCCGGCTTCCTGACGCCCACCGCCGGCGAGGTCCTCGTCGGCGGCGCGCGCGTCCGGGCGCCGGGCCCGGAGCGCGGCGTCGTCTTCCAGCAGCCGAACTTGTACCCGTGGATGAGCGTGCGCGAGAACGTCGCGCTCGGGCCGCGGCTGGGAGGCGCGAGGAAGGCGGCGCGCCACGCGATCGCCGACGAGCAGCTCGCGCGGGTGGGACTGGCGGACTTCGCCGCCGCCAAGCCCTACGAGCTGAGCGGCGGGATGCAGCAGCGCGCGCAGATCGCCCGCGTCCTGGCCAACGACCCCACCATCATGCTCCTCGACGAGCCCTTCGGCGCGCTCGACGCGTTGACGAGAGAGCGCCTCCAGGCCGAGCTCCACCGCGTCTGGCTCGGCTCCGGCAAGACCGCCCTCTTCATCACCCACTCCGTCGAGGAGGCCGTCTTCCTCGGCACCCGCGTCCTTGTCATGTCGCCCCGCCCCGGCCGCATCGTCTTCGACGAACGCCCGCCGTTCGCGCCGGAGGAGCGCACCGCAGCGCTGCGGGCGGACCCGGCGTTCGTGGCGTTCCGCGAGCGGGTGCGGGCGGCCATCCGGGAGTAGCGGCGCGATGAGTGCGCTACGACTCATATGAGTTGTCAAAGACTCATATGAGTCGTATCCTGCTCATCCATGCACGTCGCCCAGCCCCATACCGCCGTCGCTCCCACCGTCGACGGCGACGTCCTCGTCGCCCTCTGGCCTACG